>CANDMV010000129.1 GCA_947385875.1 uncultured Eubacterium sp.
GCCTGTGTATCGTACAGAATACTAAGGGCTTCTAAGCATTCTTCCAACGTCACCAGAAGACGGAACCGCGCCCCGCACCCGGCTGTTTTTGATAGGCCTTACAATAAAAATATTGACTGTGCAGATAGAATCTTTAGCTGTGAGTTGCTGATCTAAGATCTATTATCTGATACGGCTATTACAGATATTCCAGGAATATTCTATCTGAAGCAGTTGCATCTAGTCAACGATTTCTGGCTAGCGTCTCACAGTCAAAACAGTTGAATCAGGCTAGCGATTTCCGACCAACGTATCATAGTTAAAACAGCTGAATCAGGCCAGCGTATCACAGTTAAAACAGCTGAATCAGATCAGCGTATCACAGTTAAAACAGCTGAATTCAGTAAGTAGTTTCTGATCAACGCTTTACAGCTAAAGATTCTGTCTATATAGTCGGCGTCAGGGCATCCAAAATTTAACATCATTTTAGTATTTCTATTTCACAGCAGTGCTTTTTATCTTTCTTTTTGTTGTAAGAAATGCCGACAGCAAGAATTCGTCCAGTATATTCTGGGGCTTCGCCCAGTTTTCCTTTGAATCTCAGCGCATATCTGCGGTCTTTGATCTGCTGTATGGCTTCTAAAGCAGTACTGTTTGATTTTAATTCCAATATGATGCAGTCGTCATCTTTTTTTAGTGGATAAAAGATAAAATCTGCATAGCCAATTCCGGCTTTATCCTCTCGCTCGATCCGATAATCATCTCTCGCGGAAAGATAGACCATGTTTACAATCATGGTGAGTTCGGTTTCATTGCTGTAATGCAGCAGCGGGCTTTCCGTGTCGTGCGCATATTCTAAAATCTCAGCCATTTTGGCCGTATCCAGAGCTTTTGTAGCGGCAAGCATCTGTTCGGATGCTTTGGCTAGGCGATGTACGTATCCTAAAGACGGCTCTTTACAGAGAAGGTCTGTAAACTGCATCATCAGTTCTTTGTTTGGTATGGATACATAACCGTTGTGATAATCCAAAAATCCATAAACAACCATTGCGGAAAAGATTTCATCCTTTGTGGAAAGGTTCATGGAGACAGCTGCGTATTCCCGGATTTTTGCTGCTATGGGTGTGCCGGATACCATGACCGCCAGATCATCCCGGACAGCAAACGTATTTCTTTTGATATAGTAAAAGATCTCATCATAAGGACCGCTGCTGGTCCAGTAATTTCCCAGGTTGTTATTCGTAAAAGCCAGAACGACAGAGCGCGGGTTGTATATCTTTTTTCCGGATTTGGTGTGGTATCCATCATACCAGATGCGCAGAGCCTCCCTTGTAATTCGCGTGTCATTTTGTGCCAGTTTAAGATATTTGAGATAAAGCCTGTCAACTTCTTTTGCAGTAAAGCCGAAATATTCTGCATATTTTGCTTCAGACGCCATTGTATATTCACAGAACATGTTCAGCTCTGATCCGCTTGAGTACTTGGCGATCGGGAGTATGCCTGTCAAATATGCCAGTTCTACATAAGGCTGGTCTTTGAAAAGGCTGCTTAAGAAATTCAGATAAGCCGCCTTTTCCTGTCCAGTGACAAAATCCCTATGAAAAATAAAATCCCATTCGTCCAGCACAAATATAAATTTTTCGCCGTTTCCAAATTCGATGATGCTGTTAAAATTATCCCATAGTGAGTCGTCTTCTTCCAGAGCAATGTCAGGAAATTCACGTACCAGATCATGAAAAAGCCGCCTTTTGATGCGGGAGATATACTGCTCATACGTATTACAGTTATCAGGAAGCTCGTTCATAGCGATGTGTATGACATGGTGCTTATTTATATGCTGTTCGAACAATGGATGCTCTGATACAGCAAGACCCTGAAATGAGGCAAGGCTGTCTGAGCCTTTCCCAAAGTAAGACGAAATCATATTTGCTGCCGTAGTTTTTCCAAAACGTCTTGGTCTTGTAATGCAGATATATTTTATGTCTTTGCCATAGATGTTCTCGTCTGTTACAGAATCTGTTTGATTTATAAGATCTTGGTTGATTCCTTCCTTTAAATCGGGTGCATTGTGAGGAGAAGCACTGGTTTTTTTATCGCTGCTTACTGGATTAAGGTCCGGGCAGTCCAGTACCGGGATGAGTTCGTTTAAAAGGCTGCTTTTATCGACGAAATATCTGGCTGAACGAGCTTCCTGAAACATCATATGCGGTTTTTTGCTGTTTAAATATACTCCCATTATCTCTCCTTTGTCATTTCTAAATTAATGCGGAATTACTCCTTTGTCATTTTTAAATCAATGTGGAGTTACTGTCCAATTTTCTGAAATTTTCAATATCTTAGGTATTTAGGATTCAGTAACAGTTCTGCCAAAAGCTGAACTGTTAGTTACTTTTCACACCCTGACCAGACAACCGCTGTCTGGTCAGGGCCAAAGAATGCGGCTTGCCATGCATCCATCTTCACTTCGTTCCGGTCGGTGCTGAACAAGCGCCACTGGCGCTTAGCACCCTTCGCCAAGGGCGAACTTTCAATGGGCCGGATGCCGTTACTTTTTGCAGCACAGCCGCTTTCTGGCTGGGGTGTGAAAAGTGACAACTGTTACCCTTATCCGAATGTAACATTCGATCGGATCTTGCAATTTGATTGTCCTTATATTATAATAGAAAAGCTTATTTACGTAAATATAAAAAATAAAAATAGATCGAGGATCAAGGTTCAGTTCGTAGCAGTTTAGGCAGCCTTGTACATTGCTTTAAAAGTCCCATCGCGAAGCGATTTAAATCCAGGGATCCGAAGATAACGCATGTAGTTTTACTGGCGTACGTAGGTTTACTCTGAAAGTCTCATAGTCAAGCGGCTTTAATTCTGGGATGCCCGCAGGGCATGATGTCCGTATGCGCTCACCGCTTTGATTCGTATATACATAACGCATATTGATTTCATGTGCAGGTTTGAACTGTAACAGATTAAAATAGAAAATAGAATTCTGTATTTATGTATAATTATATAAAAACTAGGAAAAATTGTCATTAGATACGTATGTAGAAGTTATGGAAAGCAGGCAAGTAAGATGTTATTTAATTCATTCAGTTTTTTGATTTTTTTTCCTGTCGTAGTATTGGTATATTTTATCATTCCAAAGAAAATAAGGTATATCTGGCTGCTGATCGCAAGCTATTATTTTTATATGAGCTGGAACGCAAAGTATGCGCTGCTGATTGCTTTTTCTACGTTTGTGACGTGGCTGAGCGGAATACTGCTTGGAAGATACCAGCAGGCAGGGAGGGACAAAACGGTCTGTAAGTGGATTGTCGCAGGCAGTTTTATTGTAAATCTAAGTATTCTTGGATTTTTCAAATATTTTGATTTTGCGCTGCAGAATGTGAATCTGATTTTAAGCCGGTTTGGGATCGCGGTGATTGAAAAGCCGTTTGATTTTATACTTCCTGTGGGAATATCATTTTATACGTTTCAGGCGCTGAGCTATACGGTAGATGTATATAGGCAGGATATAGAACCGGAAAAAAATATATTAAAATACGCGCTTTTTGTATCATTTTTTCCGCAGCTGGTCGCAGGGCCGATTGAGCGGTCAAAAAATCTTCTGATTCAGATTGGCAGGATGGATGAGATCAGCCATAAAGAATTGTTTGACTGCAGCAGGATTGCAGGAGGGCTGATGATTATGCTGTGGGGATTTTTTCAGAAGATGGTAATTGCAGACAGGATCGCTGTGCTGGTGGATACGGTATTCGATGCTTGGTATTTTTATGGAACGGTGGAGCTGGTGATTGCCGCGGTGGCTTTTTCGATACAGATTTACTGTGATTTTGCGAGTTATTCTACGATTGCCATTGGGGCGGCGAAAGTCATGGGCTTTGATCTGATGGAAAATTTTAACACGCCTTATTTTGCCAGAAGCATTCAGGATTTCTGGCGGAGGTGGCATATCTCTTTGAGCACCTGGTTTAAGGATTATCTATATATCCCGCTGGGCGGAAACCGGTGTGGGCGGCTGCGCAGGCATATAAATATTATGATCACGTTTCTTGTCAGCGGCCTGTGGCACGGAGCCAGCTGGCATTATGTAGTATGGGGAGGCATTCATGGCCTTTATCAGGTTATTGGAGCGCAGACACGCAGCTTCCGTGACAGGATTTACGCAAAGCTGGATACGAAGACGGATTCGTTCAGCTATCGTTTTGGACAGGGGATGATAACTTTTGTGCTGACGACGTTTGCGTGGATTTTTTTTCGTGCGCAGTCTTTGACGCAGGCGTGCAGCTATATTAAAAGAATCTTTACAAAACCGGACTGGTGGGTGCTATCAGACAATTCTATTTATAAGCTGGGGCTGAAGCTCCCGGAAATGAATATTTTATTTACGTCTCTTTTGATCATGCTTTGTGTCAGTCTGGTCAGGTACAAATATGAAGAAGCGCTGGATACGTTTCTGGCTAAGCAGTGCTTATGGTTTCAATGGCTTGTAGTAGCGGTATTATTTGCGTTTATCTTCTTGTTTGGAATCTACGGGCCGGGGTATGACGCGAGCCAGTTTATTTATTTTCAGTTTTAGAGGTGCATCATGAAAAAAGTACTGCATACAGTGATCGTTTTAGGTATACTTGCAGTAATCGGATTTACATTAAATAAAGCTACGGTCAATCGGACAAGCGACGGCTGTATCCAGTTATCAGATTATTATAAACTGAAAAAGGATACGGTAGATGTCCTGTTTGTAGGCAGCAGCCATGTATATTACAGCATTAATCCCTGTCAGCTGTATCAGGATTATGGAATTGCAGGGTACCTGATGGCTTCACCCGGACAGCCGGTGTGGATAGGTTATCATTTATTAGAAGAGGCGTTAAAGACGCAGAAGCCGAAGCTGATTGTATACGATGTGTATACGCTGTATCGGACGGAAAGTGAAGCGGGTTCGTGGGAGTGCCTGCTTGGAATGAAGCCGTCCTTGAATAAATGGAATGCAATCAACGCCGTTAATGAGGAAGGGCCTTTGATGGATAAGTATGGGGCATTTTTTTCATTTCCTTATTATCATACGCGGTATGATGAATTGACCAGACAGGATTATGATAAGGAGCAGCAGTCCCGGTATCTTGGGTATAAGCCGGATTTTACTGTCATTCCGAAGAAAAAGCTGGCTGCGTGGGAGCAGATAGACAGGACAGGATTCAATCAGGCAAAGGCAGTGGATCCGCGCACAGAGCGCTATCTGCGTAAGCTGATCGAATTATGCAGGGACAAAGAAATCCCGCTGGTGCTTGTCAATGCGCCTTACGCAAATCAGATGTTGGAAAAACAGCAGGCGCATAATTATACGGCACAGATTGCAGAAGAGTATGGGGTTCCGTTTATCGACGGCAATCGTTTCGTGGAGCAGATGCAGATTGATTTTTCAAAAGATTTGGTGGAAGTGTCTCATTTGAATTATTATGGAAGCGTTAAGTATACGGATTATCTTGGTCAGTGGATAAAAAATAACTATGTGATTGAGGACAGACGCGGTCAGGATAATTATCGGCACTGGGAAGAAGTCAGCAATCGATTTGAGCGGACACAGCTGTTAAAAAAGGAGCTTAAAAAAACGAAAAAGTATGAAGATTACAAAGAGAAGGTTCTGGCGTTAGAAGATTGTGTGGCAGTTTTTTATGAGAAGCCAAATGGTGGGGTAAATGTGTATGAGGATGGGGAAAATATATATTCTAAGCCGGAAGCGTCGGAGTATTTTGAGTGGTTTGACTTAGGGACTTCTAGTCTGGCAGTAAGCGGCGGCAGTGGAGAAGTGCGGGTATTGCTGGATCGTAAGGAATATATATCGGCAGATCAGGGAATGAATGTATTGGTATATGATAAGACGGCAGGAAAGGTGATCGGCAGGGCTGGATTTGAGGAATATTAATGCGAAAGCTTACACCGCAGAATGCAGAAACCTTGAATCTCACGAAAAGCTGTGTGCAGCAGCTGCGGACAATGGTTATAAGTTGTCAGTTTCGGGTCAGGAGTCGGGGAAAGATTGGAGTCAGCGACTGCGAATAATATTAGTCAGCAGAAAGGAGAGGCTTGTGTTGGATTCTTATGTACATCGACATGCGCAAAAGGCGGTGGATAAATTGTCTGGGATGTTTGGCGCTGTATTAGTAGCAGGCCCGCGGCAGGCAGGCAAAACGACAATGCTGAAACAGATCACAGAGGGAATGCGTTATGTTACGCTCGATGATATGCTGATTCGGGCAGAGGCAGAGGAAGAGAGCGTTACTTTTTTTAAAGATAATCCGCCGCCGGTATTTGTGGACGAAATACAAAAAGCGCCTGCGTTATTTTCGCAGATCAAAATGTTAATTGATCGCGACCAGAAAAAAGGACAATTTTTTTTATGTGGTTCTCAGCAGTTTCATATGATGCAGGAGGTCGGCGAATCACTTTCCGGGCGCATAGGCCTGATTACGCTGCTGGGATTTTCACTGCGCGAATTAAGCGGAATAGAGTATGATCTGCCGTTTATTCCTACAGATGATTATTTTGCAGGTCGGGAAGGGCAGACAGCCGAGCTGCCTTACGATGCGGTCTGGGAAATTGTACAAAAGTATAATTAGTATAGCCTGCAGAAAACACCCTGCGGTTATACCTAAAGGGCACACCGTATGGAAAGAGATGGAGTGGAGAATAATCTTCACTCTCATCTCTATTTTATTCATGATAATATAAGCTTACGAAGCGCGCTTTCTATTATTTCGACTTTATAAGCTGTCTATCAGACCTTTTGCAACTAAAAAGAAAAGCAGTATTGGCAGGATATAAGTCACATAGAACCGGATCTGCCTAGGCAGCTTTAAGCCTTTTCCAGTATTGGTTTCAGCCAGATAATTCTCAAATCCCCAGCCTAACCGGGTCACGCAGAATAATACATAGCACAGGGAGCCAATCGGAAGGATCACGTTACTTACCAGAAAATCTTCCAGGTCTAAAACCGCGCTGCCGTCTCCAAGCGGCTGAAAAGCAGACCACAGATTATAGCCGAATACGCATGGAAGAGATAAAATAGTTAGTATGATGAGATTCATAATACATGCCTTTTGTCGGCTCCAGTGAAATAAATCCATGCAGCAGGATATAATATTTTCAAATACGGCCAGTATCGTAGAGAATGCAGCAAATGTCATAAAGACAAAAAACAGTGTACCCCAGATTCGTCCGCCCGCCATGCTGTTAAAAATATTTGGCAGTGTGACAAAAATAAGGCCGGGACCCTGATCCGGGCTGATGTCAAAAGCAAAGCAGGTCGGAAAAATAATCAGGCCTGAGACAAATGCCACAAATGTATCTAATATCGCGATATTGACAGTTTCTCCGAGCAGGCGGCGTTCTTTGTCTATATAGCTGCCGAAAATCCCCATAGCACCGATACCGAGGCTGAGCGTAAAGAAAGCCTGATTCATAGCCGCAGTGACTGTTTCCCAGACACCGATTTCATTCATTCTCTGAAAATCAGGCAGCAGATAGAATTTGAGCCCTTCCATGCCGCCCGATAAAGTGCAGCTGTGAACTGCCAGTATGATGATGATTGCCAGCAGCAGACTCATCATGATTTTCGTAATCCTTTCTACGCCTTTCTGTAAGCCAAGGGAACAGACAAAGATGCCGGCGGCCACAACGATTATCATTGTGACTGCAAGAATCGCAGGGCTGGAAAGCATTTCTGGGAACATATTTTCTACCTGCGAGGTATCTTTTCCATGAAATCGATCTGTCAGCATCAGATAAAAGTAGTACAGCATCCATCCTGTCACGGTTGTATAAAACATCATCAGAATATAATTGCCCGCCATGCCCAGGTATCCGTTTAAATGCCATTTCTGTCCGGGTTTTTCCAGCTGCTGAAAGCTCCTTACAATACTTTTTCTGCTGGCACGGCCTACGGCAAATTCCATTGTCATGACCGGTATGCCCATGATAATTAAAAAAAACAGATAGAATAAAACAAAAACACCTCCGCCATAGAGACCTGTGATGTAAGGAAATCTCCATACATTTCCGATTCCAATGGCACAGCCTGCGGATAGGAAAATAAATCCCATCCGAGATCCTAATTTTTCACGTTCCATGATTCTTAGGGTACTTTATGATAATACCCATACTCCTTCCATTATTATTTAGAATTTGTTCTGCTGTTAATAAAATGTCAATAATTTACTTTACAGCATAGTATTTCTAATTATATCATAGAACAGAAGAAAAGTAACTGAAAAAATTTTTTTCATCTGAAAATGGGGTGTAGGTCGTAACTGTTCAGATAAAGTGTTACCGCAGTTTGGATTTGAAAATGAAAGGAGAGGTTGATTCATATGATAATAAATACCGGCAGCAGGACGGATATACCGGCTTATTACAGCCGATGGTTTTATAACAGGATAAAAGAAGGATATGTACTTGTCCGAAATCCTTATTATCCGGCTCAGGTAACGAAATATGAGCTGAATCCGGATGTAGTTGATGTAATTGTATTCTGTACAAAAAATCCTTATCCAGTGTTCGATCAGTTTTCTGATCTGGCGGCTTTTGATACGTTTTGGTTTGTGACGATTACGCCTTATGGCAAAGACATGGAGCCGTTTGTGCCGGATAAAATGCAGGTTATCCAATCATTCTGGAAATTGTCAAAGCTTGTTGGATATAAAAAAATAAGCTGGCGGTATGATCCAGTGCTAGTTACAGACAAGTATTCTGTGGAGTATCACATCAGTCAGTTTCGAAGAATGTCTGAGATGCTGAAAGGATATACAGATCAGTGTGTCGTCAGCTTTTTGGATCTATATGAGAAAACAAAAAGGAATTTCAGGGAGGCTAGAGATGTTACTGCGATAGAACAAAAATATTTGATTGATGCAATGTCGCAGACGGCAGCAGAAAACAAGATGCAGATTCATCTATGCTGTGAGGACGGCGGGCTGATTCGGGAGAATGTAGATTCAGGCGGCTGTCTGTCAAAGGAAATATTGGAGCGTGCAGTCGGATTCAGGCTGGACGTGCCAAAGAAGAAACCGGCGAGAAATGAATGCAGCTGTCTGCTGGGAGCTGACATCGGAGCCTATAATACCTGCGGACATGGGTGTCTGTATTGTTATGCCAATTATGACAGGCAGACGGTGATACAGAATATGAAAAGCCACAATGTGGATTCGCCCCTGCTGATCGGGAATATACAAGAGAACGATGTTGTAAAAGAAGCGTATCAAAAATCTTGGAAAAATAGGCAGATGAATATATTTGATTATGTCCGTTACTCCTGAATTAGGTGCGAAGCGGCTTCTGGTAATATCTGGAATGTATGGCATTCACAAGCTGGCTGTGTTAAAATTTGTATATCCTTCTTAAGATTGTAACACATTGGAACTGTTCAAAAGTAGAAGCCTTGACTACATCTGTTTTTGAACAGTTTCGAAAAAAATTAACACAAAGAGGTCATACATATGAACATGAAGAGAATTAAGCTCATATCAGCAAAGCAATTCACAGCGTGGTGTATTATTTTTAGTCTTGTTTTTGTAACAATTTTTTACAGCTTATTATCAGTGACGGATACAGTCATAGCGGCTGGTACAGGGGGCATAAAAGGCACCAGGCTGCCGGCCGGCTACGTTACGCAGGAGCAGATGAAGCTGGCATATCCATGGAAGGATCTGGATGAGGGGGCCGTCTATGATGTGATGAGAAAAGCGCAGGATGGACAGAAGGTGACGATTGCGCTGATCGGCGGTTCGATTACGAAGGGTACAATTTCAATGGGCAGCAGAGATGGTACTTTCCGGGACAAATTTACTTATGCTGACTATTTTTCTAACTGGTGGTACAAGACATTTCCAAAAGCCGACCTGCGTTTTGTAAATGCGGGAATCAGTGCTACAGATTCTTACTTAGGCGTTCATAGGCTGCAGGCGGATGTATTGGACAAGAAGCCGGATCTGGTAGTTGTAGAATTTGCAGTAAATGATCAGCAGACATATTTCCATAAACAGACCTATGAAAACCTTGTGCGCACTCTGCTGGACTCTGATTCCAAACCAGCAGTCATGCTGCTGTTTTTGGCAAAAGCAAATGGCCATACCTGCCAGATTCAGCAGGCGCAGATCGGGAAGCATTATCGTCTTCCGATGCTCAGCTATGCGAATGTCATGAAAGACCTGGTCAGCAAAGGAATCTATACAATGGATGAATTGACGGGTGATGCTGTACATCCATCCGCTCTCGGCAGTGCGGTAATCGGCGAGATGATAGTCAGATATTTGGATAATATACATAATAAATCAGTCGGACAGGTAATCAGAAAAAAAGCCCCGAAAACTTATGTCACATCCAGAATGTATAAAAATGCTCAGGTGAAAAGCTGTAAGAATATTAATATAAAAAATAGCGGGACATTTGCACCTAGCCAAAAGAGCAGAATCTTTCCGGATAATTTAACCAGTAAAAAGGGCAGCGGCAGCCTCACTTTTACTGTGACATGCAAAAATCTGGGACTTTTGTATGCAAGGCAGAGTGATGGAAAGGGCGGGGAGTTTGACATCTATGTGGACGGCAGGAAAGTCACTACGTTAGATGCTGATTACCCTGAAGGCAGGCTCAATAATTATCTGACCGGAGCAGTATGCTATTCGTCAAAAGTAAAGAAAAGCCATACCATCCGCATTGTCAAAAATAAAAAATCGGCTGGCAGTGAACTGACAATTTTCGGGGTGCTTGTATCTGGTTAAAAAGGAATCATATCAAAAGTAGAATAATTTAATTCAGTCATGGCAACAATAATTCTAGGATTTATTTCATAGGAAACCTATGCAGGCATATTACGCGATGCTAAGCTGTGAGAGGCTTTTAGGTTTCGAGTAAGCGAAAGTAACAGAGGTGAATCATGAAGAAATTGTTGCGGACAGCAGTCATCCTGTGCATACTTCTTAGCATAGGAATTGTACTGCATCGAATGACGCTGAATACTACGAGTGAAGGATGTATCCAGCTATGGGACTTTTACCGGCTGCCGGAAGAGACCGTGGATGTTCTGTTTGTGGGCAGCAGTCATGTGTATTATAGTTATAATACCTGTCAGATGTATGAGGATTATGGCCTTGCGGCATATCTTCTGGCATCGCCTGGGCAGCCGGTATGGATCAGCTATTATATGATCGAGGAAGCATTGAAAACACAAGAGCCAAAGCTGATTGTATTCGACGCATGTACGTTATACCAAAGAGACAGTAAGTTCAGCTCGCTTTCATGGGAGAGCTTAATCAGCATGAAGCCGTCCCTTACCAAATGGAAGGCCATTCAGGCTTCATCCGGCGGGGATGACGGGATGGACAGGGCAGGAGCGTTCTTTTCGTTTCCATATTATCACACGAGATATTCAGAGCTTGAAAAAAATGATTATAAGAATACAGACAGGCTTAGGTATAATGGATACAAGCCTGATTTTCAGAAGATTCCGAAAAGTGATCTGGTGCGGTGGAAGGATGTTGATAAAGAAAATTTCGATCAGATCAGGCCGGTCAGCGAGCGCACGGAAAAATATCTGCGAATGCTGATTGAATTGTGCCAGAATAGAAAGATTCCTCTGGTAATCGTAAATTCACCCTATCTAAATCATATGGAAGAAAAGCAGACAGCATACAACTATGTCAGTCTGATCGCGGATGAATATGGAGTGCCGTATGTAGACGCGAATGAGGACATAGACGAGATTCAGATTGATTATGCAAATGATATGCTGGATGTATCACATTTGAATTATTACGGTGGTATCAAATATACCAATTATTTTTCCAAATGGCTGACGGAGAATTATACACTGCCGGATAGGCGTAATGATGAAAGATACCGACATTGGACAGATGTCAGTGTATTGTTCTGGCATTCCCAGCTGAATGCGAAACGCTTGAAAAGCATTCAGGATTTTGGTAAATATATGGAGACGCTGCGGGATACCCCGGACAGTCTGGTTGTCACTTATCATAGCCCTGGTGGAGAGACTGCTGTATATGAAGACGGACAAATGGTATATTCGCATATGGGGGATAGTGATTTTCAAAAACATTTTGACCTCGGAGGGTCGGATCTGGCGGTAAGCGGCAGCAGCGGCACAGTCAGGATTATGCTGGATAAAAAGGAGTATTTATATGTGGAGCAGGGAATGAACGTGCTTGTGTATGACAAAGTGGCACAGCAAAGAGTCGATGGAGTCGGGTTTGATGAGACAGAAGGCGGGAAGGCTGTCAGGAAAAGAATAAGAAAAAGTAAAATAGCGTAGGATAAGGTTAATATTTTTTGTGGCTGGCGGGATGAATCTTGTCTGATGTTTAGTCAGATAAGTCGTCTCGCCAGACGCAGAATTGTATGGGATTATTTAATTTGGTTTTATTACAATGTGAACAATTTCCGGGTAATTCAGCAGCCGCAGTGGACAGCCGCTGTTTCCAAGGCCGCGGCTTATGATTTCTGTCGTGCCATTTTTGGTATGTGATCCAGATGTATACCGTGGAAAGATGCCTTGGTTTGGAGCATAAAGACCATCTGTAAACGGCGGCCTGATCTGTCCTCCGTGTGCATGTCCGCATAGGACCAGATCAAATGGATAGCTGCTGTATATGTGAAATAATTCTGGACGGTGTGACAGCAGGATCTGATAGACATCATGTGACTTTGAAGCCTTCTTAGCATATGCCTTATCTGGCATATGTCTGATTTTTCTGACAGAGAGCTTTTTTGCAAACAAATTTTGCGCTGTGCCTGTTTTTAGTAATTTATTGAGCTCGTGATTTGCATATGATTTGTATTTTTTATTGTGTCCTCGGAAGATAGGATCATCGAGACCGGTAATGTGATAGGTTATGTTATCTTTGGTAAAAGCAGCAGTTTCGTTTTTTAATATCGTTACATGATATTTTAACAGTTCTTTTTTCAGATTCGCAAAATTTCCCGCTAAGGATTCATGATTGCCGCGGACGTAATAAATGGGGCAGATCTCAGAGGCTTTCTGAATAAACGTCAGCGCGTTTTTATAGGCTGAATTGTCAATTAAATCACCAGAGACTGCTATAAGATCCGGTTTGAGCAGCCGGATTTTTTTTATGAGATAAGACTGTCTGTGACCAAAATTTTTGTTGTGCAGATCGGATATGTGGATAATTGATAAGGATGATGTCTTTTTTAGCTTTTGCGAGGTCAGTGTATGCCTGCTGATTGTAATATAATTATTGGAAATAAAAGCTGATATAAGTAATAGAAATGAAATAAATATAAACATGGCGGTATCCTTTCTGTTATTTAGCTATCTTATTATATGTCGTGTACTGCAAAAATACAAGGTCATGGGGATGAAAATAAATAGGGTGTTACATTGTGGCTGAGCGGACGCCGGGTGAGGAATACAAGATCATGGAGATGAAAATAAATAAGGTGTTACATTGTGGCTGAGCGGACGCCGGGTGAGGGGAGCAGGCCCGTCTTCTGGTGACTTGTACCGAAAGCATATAAACCCAGAGGCAGGGGGGTCCACCCGGTGG
>CANDMV010000130.1 GCA_947385875.1 uncultured Eubacterium sp.
GATGCTGCGTAATTATGAGGCAAAGGCCTACTGCGCCAATGTCGTGCTGCCGATGATCCTGTTTTTGCTTTACCGGATTTGGAAGAGCGGCGGGAAGAATGAGGGATTTGGTGAGCTGTTTTTAGTGGCATTTGCCAGTGTGGCGGTTTCTATGTCGTCACTTGTGATTGTACCGGCTATGATTGTAATTATGATGCTGGCACAGCTTCTGGTAGAGAAAAAATGGAATACAGCGATAATTTTTCGTATTTTTTGCTGTATGCTCCCAAATGTATGCTATATGGTGGTATACTTTCTTAGCACCAGAGGCTGGCTGGTTGTGGAGGTATAGGGATGAGCGGTGTATTTTGGCAGTATAACGGGGATTCTTTATATCTGGCGGCGTTTGCGGTAAGTCTTGGACTCTTATATTATAGAACCAGAAAGCGTCAGAACGGCATTGGAAAGAAAGCTGCGGCAGCATTTATATTTTCATTGATTTTTGTATTTAATGAAGCTGCCTATTGGTTTGTAGGAAAACTGACGGACACGACGACGTATTATCGTTTTTTCTGGATGCTTCCGATTTTGTTTTTGACAGCAGTTCAGCTGACAGAGGCATTTACCGGAGGACATAAAAAGGAGATAATTACAGCTGCTGTATTATTTGTGGTCTGTCTGTGCTTTGGTGCGAATTTCTTTTTTTTGAACAGGCAGAATATAAACAAGCCGCAGAATATATATGGTCTGGATCCAGATGCGATCACAGCAGCAGAACAGATTATGGCGGACTGGAATCAGCAGCAGACTGAGCAGGAAGCCGAAAAAGACAAGGACAGTGAGCGAATAGAGCAGGATACCAAAAAGGATGGAGGCAGCGGCCAGACTGAGCAGAGTACTGTAAAAGGTGCGGGCAGTATCCAAAATCAGCCGGTTGTGGCATTGGACATGTATCTGGAATACCAGGTACGCACGTACGAGCCTCGGATTATATGGGGAATTTCCCGAAAAGCGTATTTGTATCAGGCAGAACATGGATATGACGGTCAAAAATATGCCAGGCAGCAGAAGGTAATTGCTGCGGTAAATGAAGGAATCCGGGATGACAGTAAGGAGCTTCGGAGATGCCTGGATAAAAATGGAATTGATTATCTCGTAATTCGTACGATCTTTGATATGGACAGTTATTTGGCGGATATTTCTGTACTGCCGATTGCGCAGAGTGAGAATTATACAATATACAAGTTATACTCATGAGCGTTAAAGTTTACCACATGATTTAAGATTATGACGCTCATGAGTCGGTGTTATTTGGCAGACTTTAGTGTTTGGAGTGTGAATGCTTAAAGCCATATGGCAGATTTCATCACTCGTGAGTATAGGTGGAATGCGTGAAAGCAGGTATTTTATTCATAAGTTTAGGATAGAAAGGATAAGCAGATGATTAAGGTATATATTTGTCCAAAATGCGGTTGGCTGCGTACCGTATCCCGAAGGAAGAAAGTGGAATGCTATAAATGCGGGGAAGTGGATATGATTCAGTCCAAACTTACATATGATAAATATAGTGAAATGACACAGAAAGAACGCGATGATTATGCAGACAGCTGGCTGTATATCCATCTTAGAAATCTAAAGGAGCAGCATGTATAAAAAAGACTATACTGGCTGGACCAAGCATCTGGATTTTACGATTATAGATGTCCTGCTGCTCCAGCTGGCATTTATTACGGGCTATATCATGAGACATGGCTGGCTGAATCCGTATGCCAGCGAGCCGTATCTGCGGCTTGCAGTCATATTGGTACTGCTGGATTTATGTGTGGTTTTTTTTAAGGAATCTTATCACCACATTATTCGTCGGGGAAGCTATGCAGAATTTCAGGAAGTGGCGACGACTTGTACGATTATATTCGTAGGCATGCTGGTGTATTTGTATGCAGCTAAAATGTCTGCGGTATATTCCAGAGAGAGTCTGTTTACCTTCTGGATTATGTCGATCGTTTATGAATATATCGTACACTGTATTTATAAGCAGTTTGTACGTAATTATATAAAGAAGAAGCGGGGCAAGGCGGTCATGATTATATTGACCGTAGACCAGTATGCAGAGGAATGTGTGCGGAACTTTGAGCACGACGAATACCGTGAATATGAGGTGAGTGGAATCGTTGTTGTGGACAAGCTGCGAAAGGGCGAGACGATCCGGGGAGTCCCTGTTGTCGCAAATGCGGATGATTTCTACGAATATGTTCGGACGAATATCGTCGATGAGGTGTTTATTAACGGCAACACGAGGGCGTCAAGCGAG
This sequence comes from uncultured Eubacterium sp., assembly GCA_947385875.1. GTDB lineage: Bacteria > Bacillota > Clostridia > Lachnospirales > Lachnospiraceae > Eubacterium_J. Next base: position 2,291 of record CANDMV010000130.1, read on the forward strand.
GCGCTGGCAGACCAGCTCATAGAATTTGGCATTACGGTTCACTTTAATCTCATACCGCAGACTTCTCTTATGCCGAATAAGGTAGTAGAAAAATATGGCAATTATATGGTGCTGACGACGAGTATGCACATTGCGTCTCCGCCGGAAATGCTGATTAAGCGGCTGATGGATATAGCCGGCAGCCTTGTAGGGCTAGTTCTCGCGGCAGTCGCGTTTATCATTTTTGCTCCGGTTATCAAAATACAGTCGCCAGGCCCGGTGCTCTTTTCACAGGAGAGGGTGGGAAGAAATGGAAGGATTTTTCGTATATACAAATTCCGCTCCATGTATGTAGACGCAGAGGAGCATAAGAAGGAGCTGATGGGAGAAAACGAGATGGACGGACTGATGTTTAAGATGACGGATGATCCGCGCATCTTTCCGGCAGGACATTTTATGCGCAAATATTCGATTGATGAGCTGCCGCAGTTTTGGAATATTTTAAAAGGGGAAATGAGTCTGGTAGGCACCAGACCGCCGACAGTCGATGAGGTGGAGCACTATCAGCTGCATCACAGGGCAAGGCTGGGTATTAAGCCGGGGCTGACCGGCATGTGGCAGGTCAGCGGGCGTAATGACATTACAGATTTTGAAGAGGTAGTGGCGCTGGATACGCAGTATATATCAGAATGGTCATTAAATCTGGATTTGAAAATACTGCTTCGAACAATTCAGGTAGTGCTATCGGGAGATGGTTCAAAGTAAAGCTATACGCTCAGGCTGCGTACTGCCAACAATAACAGTCGAGAGCGCATACGGACATCGTGCTCCTATGGGTATCTCTACATCTAAAACACTTCGCTATGGGACTTTATATTATGCAGTATGCTTTTGTATGCGGCAGGCGGTTTGGGAAGGTGAGCAGGAGAATGTGATAGTGAAGGTATATAAAACAGCTGCCGATTAGGAGCAGTTATAAAAACTAGGGGGTATGCATATGACACGGGTATCTGTGGCAATGGCTGTATACAATGGAGAAAAATATCTGGCACAGCAGCTGGATTCTATTTTGCAGCAGCTGGGGAAGAAAGATGAGATTGTGATCTCGGACGACGGCTCTACAGACCATACGACCCGGCTGATCGAGTCTTACATCGCAAATGATCCGCGCATTCATCTGACGAAAGGCCCTGGTGTAGGAACAAAGCAGAATATCGCCTGCGCACTGTCGAAGGTAACAGGTACTTATATATTTTTGGCAGATCAGGATGATGTATGGAAGCCGGATAAAGTGCGGCGTGTACTGCAGACATTTCGTGAATACAGATGTCATGTGGTCGTACATGACTGTATCGTAACAGAGGCAGATTTAGAGCAGGTGATTTATCCGTCATTTTTTGAGTATCGCGGTTCTGGCTGCGGAATGTGGAGAAATATCTGGAAGAACAAATATATCGGCTGCTGCATGGCGCTGCACCGTGATTTACTGCCATATATTCTGCCCATACCGGATGATATTCAGATGCATGATCAATGGATTGGTGTCATCAATGACATGCATAGGGGAGGATGTGTCTTTTTGAAAGAACCATTGTTATATTATCGAAGGCATGACGGAAATGTATCTGACTTTGGAGTCAATACGATACCTGTCATGATTCGCAACCGGCTGATTTTTATGCGCCGTTTGATAGAGCGTGTTTGAAATCTGCTTAGGTATACTCACGGGCGATAAAATTTGCTCCAGTATTGCCGCTCGTGAGTCGGCGTTATTGGCAAAATTTACTGCACGTCAGTATAAAATACAAATGCAGAGAGGGAAAGGAAAATGGGTGCATCAAAAAAGAAAAAACGAAGAATTGTTATTTTTACAGTGGAAATTATTTTATTGCTGGCTGTGTTGGCATTTTTATTTCTCTGGTCTAAATATCAGAAGCTGGACACACAGCCTGACATTATAGGGACAGAGGATTATATCAATACTGATATGGACGAAACTACGCAGAAAGTACTGCAGGGATATACGAATATTGCGTTGTTCGCGTTAGATAACAGATCAAACGGGAATTTTGATGCCGGAAACAGCGACGTAATTATGATCGCCAGCATTAATAACGATACGAAAGAAGTAAAGCTGGTATCGGTTTACCGTGATACGTTTTTGAATGTAAATGATGATGGGTCGATGAATTTCCGCAAAGCCAATTATGCGTATAATAAGGGCGGCGTAGAAGGCGCAGTAAAGATGCTGAACCGCAATATGGACCTCGATATTCAGGATTATGTAGTTGTGGATTTTCAGGCGGTGACGGAAGCGATTGATTTATTAGGCGGTGTTGAGGTAGAGATTGATGCGCAGGAAGCAAAGTGGATGGATTTTTACATTAATGAGACAGCGCAGGTGACAGAGCATGAGGCTCATTCCATTACGCAGCCGGGTGTTTATAATCTGGACGGTGTTCAGGCAACTTCTTACTGCAGGATCCGCTATACAGCCGGTGATGATTTCAAGCGTGCCCAGAGACAGCGGGAAGTTATCGCAAAAATGGTAGAAAAAGCAAAAAAGGCTGATATACTGACGATTAATAAGATTGTTGACTCAGTGCTTGATGATATTAGTACCAACTTTTCCGCAATGGAGCTGTTGTCTCTGGCAAGCCAGATGATGAGTTACGAACTGGCGGACACGACAGGATTTCCGTTTAAGCTGTGTAATGCAGACATGGGTGGTTCCAAGGGTGCTGTTGTAGTTCCATGCGATCTGGCCACGAATGTCGTTGATTTGCATAAATATTTGTTTAATGATATGAACTATGCACCTTCCAATACGGTAAGCAGCTATAGTGAAGCAATCAGATCCGAAACAGGCAAAGGCATTGGGGATGAAGAAGGCATCGGTGTTGAAGCAGACCAATATACAAAAGGGAGTCAGTCAGCAGCTTCGGACACAGCAGCGGGTGATGAGGCAGGAGAGACAACGAGTGCAGATACGGCGGCAGGTGTAGAATAGGGACAGACGATATAGGGGTAAGGAGGCGTATGTAATTGAGCTCAAACAAGAAGCGCAAAAAACGCAAGATCATTATATTTGTAATTGAATTATTGCTGCTGCTGGTTTTATTAGCAGTGCTGTTTCTTTGGTCCAAATTTCAGAGAATTGACCACGTGCAGAATATAGAGACAGAAGATGTCATAAATAAAGACTTGGGCGAGACGACGCAGCAGGTATTAAAAGGCTATACAAATATTGCGATTTTTGGACTTGACAATGAGACAAGCGGAGTCTTTACTTCCGGCAACAGCGATCTTATCATGATCGCCAGTATCAATAATGATACCAAAGAGGTCAAAGTCGTATCTGTTTACCGCGATACGTATCTGAATGTAGGCACGGATGAAGAGTATTATCTCTGGAAGGCAAACTATGCATATAACCACGGCGGACCGGAACAGGCAGTGCGTATGCTGAATAAGAACTTCGACTTAGATATAGCGGATTATGTCGCAGTAGATTTCTATGCGGTCTGCGAGGTCATTGATTTATTAGGCGGCCTTGAGATTAATGTAGAAGAAGGCGCGATGATGGACGAAATCAATATCTACATTGCGGAAACAGCAGCTTATACCGGCAGAGAAGCACACATGGTAGAACATGCGGGGGTGCAGACTTTAGACGGCGTACAGGCAACGGCCTACTGCCGTATCCGCCATGATGTCAATGATTTCCGCCGTGCTCAGAGACAGCGTGAGGTGCTCTCAAAGATTATAGAAAAGACAAAGTCTTCGAATATACTGACCATTAATAAGATTATTAATACAGTCTTAGAAGATATAAGTACCGACTTGACGGAAATGCAGCTGTTATCAATGGCATCGCAGATGCTCAATTATGAACTCGTAGGAACAACCGGCTTCCCGTTCGAACTATATGTATTTGACCTGTCCAGAAAATACATCGTAGCACCGTGTGATTTGGAGAAAAACGTAAGGGAGCTCCATGCGTATTTATTTGACGACTATGACTACAACCCATCCAATACCGTATTAAGCTATAGCCAGGCGATTGCGGAAGATACCGGAAAAGGCATAGGTGATGAGGTCGCTACCGGAGTATCCGAAGATCAGTATGCAGGCGGCGCTGACAATACAGTTCAAGCTGATGATACACAGCAGACAAATGCAGATGATTAAAGCGTAGAATGGTTGTGCCTCATTGCGAAACGGTCTTAGCGCCAATGGTGTTTGTTCAAGACGAACCGAAGTGGAACATAGAAGGTATCTGAGCCAATTTCATTATCTTAATGGCCTCCCTGACGATTCTGCATCTGGCAGGACATCAAGGTAATGACATTGGTATCTGAGCTGTGTTCATAGGTGCAGATGGTTATCATGCAATCTATAGGCGCAGAATCGTCCGTAAGGTTATTAAATCACAGTCACTAGAGCGTATTTGAAAAATGCTTTCCGTAAGATGTACCCACAGGGCATGATATGCTTCACAGTATGTGGAGAGTTTATCACAGCCTGATTCACGCTATTGCTGCGTTAAAATTTCTAGCCGATGGATCCACATCGCCGTCGAATTTTTGCCTTGCACTGACGCGAATCAGACTGCACTAAACTCTAATTACTGTCCGTATGGAGCACTAGAGAAATAAAGGAATAAGAGTTATGAATAAATCAACAGTTCCGGCATCCAATATAAATTCAGAAATGCCGCACACACAGCATGTATTTATCATAGGATGTAAAGGGATACCTGCGCACTACGGCGGTTTTGAGACTTTTGTAGATAAGCTGACCGAATACCAAAAAGACAAAACGATTCAATATCACGTAGCCTGCGCCGCAGAACCGGAAGAATACGACCGCGGCAGGGCCAGATTTATATATCACGGTGCAAAATGCGTGACATTTCCGTGGAGAAAGCTAGGGCCTGCCCGTGCCATAGCTTATGATATCGATGCACTGCGCTATTTTTTGCACTATGCAGAAAAAAAGCAGATCAAGCATCCGGTCTTTTATATACTGGCCTGCCGGATCGGGCCTATGATCCGGCATTTTAAAAGCCGTATTCATAAGCTGGGAGGTCAGCTGTTCGTAAATCCAGACGGACATGAATTCCTGCGTGCCAAATGGGGGCCTTATGTCCGCCGTTATTGGAGATTTTCCGAACGATTGATGGTAAAACATGCAGACAGAATGATCTGCGACAGTAGAACAATCGAACAATACATTCGTGAGACATACGCTGTCTACAAGCCGAAGACAGCATTTATAGCCTACGGAGCAGAGACAGCGCCATCACTTTTGGCAGATGACGATGCAGAATTATTATCATGGTATCATGAACACAAGCTTAAGGCAGAACAGTACTATCTGGTAGTAGGACGCTTTGTGCCGGAAAATAATTATGAGATTATGATCCGCGAATTTATGCGTTCCTCTACCCAGAAGACATTTGCGCTTATTACCGATGTAAGCGATGCGTTCCGCCAGCAGCTTCAGCAGCGCACAGGCTTTGAACAAGACCCCAGAATCCAGTTTGTCGGAACAGTCTACGATCAGCAGCTTCTAAAAAAAATACGTGAAAACGCATACGGTTATTTTCACGGACACGAGGTCGGCGGCACGAATCCAAGTCTCTTAGAAGCTCTGGCATGTACAAAACTAAATCTGCTTCTGGATGTAGGCTTTAATCGTGAAGCAGCAGCAGACGGAGCACATTACTGGACAAAAGAACAAGACAGCTTGTCATCTCTCATCAACACAGCAGACCAGATGACTCCGCACGAGAGAGAAGAACTAGGCGCAAAAGCACATCATCGTATTGAGCAATATTACAGCTGGGATTACATCACCAGACAATACGAGCAAATCTTCCATTAAATACTTGTACTCCATACTACAATCACTATTCACATGGAGCACAACACTAGAGCGTGTTTGAAAAATGCTTTCCGTGAGATGTACCCACAGGGCATGATATGGAGAATTTATCCCAAATTTATGAGGCATAGCGGGCTATGTTGATTAAATTTGGGATGAATTACCCGCAAAGTGGGGAGTGCAGATCGCGGGAATGATTTTTCAAACACGCTCTAGCAATGCCATGATGCCGGGATCAAAAATCCTGTGCAAATAAAATTGTATTAATTATTTAATTGTGCATATAGAGCTTTTAAATACTTTGCGAATTTCTTTGCTTTTTAGGAAAACGAAAATGTAACATATCCAACATGAAAACAATTAATACAATTTATCAAGAAACAACCTTTTGACACCCCGACATCATGTTATTAACTACTTAGCCTTTCACAGTCAGATTCTGCATCTGACGGGAAGGATTTGTCTGGCATCTCATACTTACAGCCCCAAATACATCACCAGACAATACGAGCAGAAATTCCATTAGATACCAACACTCCATACGGTATTTAAGATCCGCATGGAGCACTACATCAGCAATGTCATTGTTTAGCTTTTCACAGTCAGATTCTGTGTCTGGCGGGAGAGATTTTCTGGCGAGGCGTGTTCTGTAAGGACGTTCAAGGAGCGATTTTAACGGAGGCGAAATCCATCGCTTAGATCCTGCCCGTTGGGTACGCAGACTTAGGCGCGAAGCCTTTGTCCCGCGTCTTAGTCGGAGTCAGCGATTAGTTCGCCGAAGTGTTGCTCCAGTCCGCACAGAGCACGCCCCGCCAGAACTCTCCCGCCAGACGCAGAATCGTCCGGGAGGCCACTATCACTACCACTACCAATAACATTGCAACACATTAAAATTAGGAGGAGCATCATATGTGTGGAATCGTAGGATATATCGGAAAAAAGCAGGCAGCCCCGATTTTATTAGACGGACTGTCAAAGCTGGAGTACAGAGGCTATGACTCAGCAGGCATGGCAGTCTACGATGGAAAAAATATCCAGATACAAAAAGCGGCAGGCCGGCTGAAGGTATTAGACGAACAGACTCATGGCGGCAGCACAATGCCGGGAACCATCGGCATCGGCCATACGCGATGGGCAACACATGGTGCGCCGAGTGATAACAACGCGCATCCGCATTACAATCAGGATGAGACGATCGCGGTTGTTCATAATGGAATTATAGAAAACTACTTAAAGCTGCGCAAGAAACTCATAGCAAAAGGCTATTCCTTCCGCTCTGAGACGGATACGGAGGTTGTAGCAATGCTGCTCGGCTATTATTACAAAGGCGACCCGCTGGAAGCGATCGTCAAAGTCATGCACCGGGTAGAAGGTTCCTATGCCCTTGGCATTATATTCGCTGATCATCCGGATGTCGTGTATTCTGTCCGCAAGGACAGTCCGCTCATTGTCGGACAGAGCGAGGACGGTAGCCTGATTGCATCTGATGTGCCGGCAGTGTTAAAATATACCCGTGATGTATATTTTATCCAGAATGAAGAGATCGCGGTGCTTTCTGAGGATAAGATTACGTTCTATAATATCGACGGAGAAGAAATCGAAAAGGAGCCAAAGCGGATCGAGTGGGACATTAATGCTGCAGAGAAAGGCGGCTATGCGCATTTTATGCTCAAGGAGATGAATGAGCAGCCAAAGACAGTCAGCGATACATTAAATCCGCGTATTAAGGACGGGCAGATTGTAATCGATGAACTGGGGATGTCAGATGAAGAAATCCGGGCACTGCGAAAAATTCATATCGCAGCCTGCGGCTCTGCTTATCATGCAGGCATTACCGGGAAATATGTATTTGAAGGATTAGCACGCATTCCGGTGGAAGTAGATCTGGCAAGTGAATTTCGCTACCGCGACCCGATTATTGAAGAAAATACACTTGTAATCATTATCAGCCAGTCCGGGGAGACTGCGGATTCATTGGCGGCGCTTAGAGAAGCAAAGCAGCGCGGCGCGCTGACACTCGGCATTGTCAATGTCGTAGGCAGCTCTATTGCCCGCGAAGCAGACCGTGTCATGTATACACTGGCAGGGCCGGAAATAGCGGTAGCGACGACAAAAGCGTATACGGCACAGCTCATAGCGCTGTATCTGCTTGCGATGAAGTTTGCCGGGGTTCGGGGCAGATTAGGCAACGATGCATACGCTTCCATGATTAAGGACCTGAAAGCGATTCCTGCACAGATACAGATGCTTCTCGCGAATAAAGAAGACATCCAGCGTTTTGCAAACCGTTATCTGGCAGCAAGAGATATATTCTTTATCGGAAGAGGCATCGACCACGCGATCTCTCTGGAAGGCTCGCTCAAGCTCAAGGAAATCTCATATATCCATTCAGAAGCTTATGCGGCGGGAGAGCTTAAGCATGGCACGATCTCTCTGATTGAAGAAGGGACGCTGGTCACAGCGGTCGTCACACAGGAAGATTTATATAAAAAAGCAATCAGCAATATCGTAGAAGTCCGTACCCGCGGGGCATTTGTCATGGCGGTGACCAATGAAGACAATACAGAGATCGAAAAGACAGCGGATTATGTGATCTATATACCGAAAACAAATCGATATTTTACGAACTCACTGGCGATTGTACCATTGCAGTTATTCAGCTATTATGTGTCGGTAGGGAAAGGGCTGGATGTAGATAAGCCGCGTAATCTGGCGAAATCTGTCACGGTAGAGTAGTTTGTGGTTTGCGATAGGAATTTAGCCGAGAGGTTAAATTCCTTTTGTTTTATGTCGATACAATATAAATATGGCAATATGTATTTTGCCGAAATCCTGTCCGTGATATGAATAGTTTTGATAAGGAGGCACCCATATGAAAAAATCCCGAAGACTTCTAACCATACTGCTTGCTGCCGTAATGCTGCCATTTTATGCGTCTGAATCCAGAATATCGGTGCAGGCAAATGCAGCAGCTCTTGCGTCAAGCTATAATACAGATTTAAGCAGGATCTTGTATGCCACTCCTGTGGAAGACCAGACACAGACCAGCTACTGCTGGGCGTACATGGCAGATGCCGTGTTAGAATCCTATCTTCTGAAAAACGCGGGAAACATACAAATGAATTTCAATGAAGCAGACATGACGAATCAGCTGATCGGCGGGGTGCATGGATTTTCAGATCTTTACACAGGGGGCAGCTATCATCAGGCGGTCGCTTATTGGACAAGGGGCAGCTTATGCGGGCCTCGTAATGAATCAGATGGCGGACTGACAGACTACTATGTCAGTGAGACAGCGGAGCTGGGCAGTTATGAGAACGGAAATGAGTTAAGCAAGCAGATTTACATACAAAATATTAAAAATCTGGTAGCGCAGTATGGCTCGGCAGGAGTCAGTGTGTATTTTAACGCATCCGACCGTTCACAGACGACATGGATGGGAGCTTATTATTATCCCCAGGAAATAAGTCCGGGGGTAAATCATGGCGTGGCAGTCGTAGGATGGGATGACAATTATCCGGCCCAGGCATTTCACAATCGTCTGACAAATCCACAGCAGCCGCAGCATCAGGGAGCGTTTTTGGTAAAAAACAGCTGGGGAAGCTATGACAGCTGCAGCATTGGGGGAAATACTGGTTATTACTGGATTTCTTATGATAATTACTTTCAGGATGCGTTTGCAGTCACAAAGGTGATCTCGCGTTCAAAACTATATGATACGATCTATGAGACAGATTATCGAGGATTGTCTGAGTACTTACCGGGCAGCAGCTACAGCCAGACTTATCGGCTGAATGCAGGAGTCCAGTGGCTGACAGGGATAGGTACTTATGTGAGAGGCGGGGCAGGATATCGGTTTTATGTAAACGGTCAGGAGCTGACGCAGATTGGCGGGACAATGGCATACAGCGGCTACCGTACGTTTGAGCTGATCGAACCGGTTATGATCGCAGGGCCGAGTCTGGAGCTGCGCGTGGAGGTGTCAGGTTCAGCAGAGGCAGTCCCGGTTTCATGCACGGCGAACAGCCATGTGGCGGATACCGGCAATTTCTGTCTGAAAGCTTTTACGAGAACAACTGCGACAGCGCCTTCACAATCACCGGGCAATACGAATAACACTGTATATCCTTATTATCCGAATCACCCGAATGTCTGGAGCCAGACAGTTACCGGCGTTACGGTTACGCCGCAGGAAAGTACGATGCGGCAGGGATCTTCACAAGTATTTTCCGCAAAGGTGCAGGGCAGCGGCTCACCTTCTTCGCGTGTTCACTGGCAGCTCAGCGGCAGCAGTTCAGCAGATACAAGGCTGACAGATACAGGTGTACTGCATGTAGGCACGGATGAGGCATCCAGTGATTTGTACATATATGCGATTTCAGACGCTGATAATACGAAGAGCGCTATGGCGCGTGTAACAGTTTTAAAAAGAGAAGACGATACACCAGACTATTCGGATTCCAGTACAAATGGCAGCGGGACTGGCACGAATATCAACGGAACGCCGATTTATCCCAAACCAGACAGCTCTGGTGGTACGAATACACCGGACAGTACAGCGACAGGCAGTAATGGTACGTCAACTGACAATACAGCGACAGGTGATGCTAATTCTGGCGGCAGTCAAAACAGCGGCGGTCAGACATCAGATGTCAAAGTAGGTACCGTGGATAAAAGCGTATACACCTGCAGTGGGAACGGAACTGCGCTTTACACCAGCTGTATCGCTAAAAACCGCATCAGCATCAGTATACCGGCCGCGGTAAAAATCAGCGGCAGAAGCTATGTGGTCACAGCATTAAAAGACAGCTGTCTGGAAAAAAATAAAAAAGTAGCCGCTGTTACGGTAGGAAAAAATATATCCCAGATCGGAGAAGATGCATTTTTTGGATGCAGAAAGCTAAAAAAAATCAAAATAAAGTCAGAGCAGATCGATTATATTGGAGAAGATGCTTTTTATAATATATCTGCAAAAGCGGTTATTTATGTACCGCGCAGCTGCCTGTCAGAATATCGTGCAATGATTCGCGAGTCGGGGAATGAAAAAGTGCGGGTGAAAGCATATAACTAGAGCTTGACATAATATCTAAAAAAGAATATACTATACCTGATTTACGAACAAAGGCGTTCTGCGTTAAGCAGAGCGCCTTTGTTCGTTTTATAAAAGTATTTGGAAGGAGGAAGCGCCCATGGAACAGCTGGAATTATTAAAACATACGGATAAGATTAATGAATTACTGGCACGCTATGGAGTGAAATTTGGAATTTATAAAAATAACGAATTTAAAGAACAGTTATTTCCGTTTGATTCCATACCAAGAATTATTGAGCATGAGGAATTTAGTCATTTGGAAC
>CANDMV010000131.1 GCA_947385875.1 uncultured Eubacterium sp.
AAAAAACTCGCTGGAAAATGGATGTAATAGTTCCTTTTTTATAATAAAATGCTATTAAATCGTAACAGTTCAGTCTTCGGCAGAACTGTTACCAAGAAACCATATTGACAAAATAGTATACATGTGTTACCATCAATTTTGTAAACATATGTATACCAAAAGGAGGATAAAATGGCTGAAACCAGAAAGATTGGCCTGTCCAATGCAGAATGGCGCCTTATGGACTTTTTATGGAGCCAGAATCCTGCATCTGTCGCCGACATCGTACATTATTTTGACGGCATTACGAACTGGGACAGGCATGTGGTAATCATGATGCTAAAGCGCATGGAGGCAAAAGGGGCTGTTGCCTATAAAACTGTCGGAAGGGCCAAACACTACTACCCCATCATCGAAAAGGAGCGCTCCTGCGTACAAGAGACTAAGGATTTTCTAAACCGCGTATATAAAGGAAACCTCGGTCTTATGCTTACTACGATGGTAAAACAGGAGGCGATTGCAAAAGAAGAACTGGAAGAACTGCGCAGAATTTTGAACGAAGGTGAGCAGGATGCTTAAAATAATTTTATCTACAAGTGTAATTTTCCTAACGATTGCGGCCGTCCGCAGATTTTTCCGGGGAAAGGCCGGCAGTGTATTCCTTTATTCCCTGTGGCTGCTTTTTGCAGCCGGGCTTGTGATCCCGGTGTTTTTCGCCATTTTGCAAAATATTACCAGCTTGGAACTGATTCAGCCCAAAAGCCCCATAAGTATTATGAATCTTCTGCAGACAGTCTCACGCACTAATGATCAATCTCAATCGGGCGCTCCTGACCGACAGACAGACAAGATGACAGAATCCGGCAGCGGGAACAGCCGGACAGAAAAAACAGGAAAAAAGAATGCCGCTGTCAGCAATCGAATGAAAAAAACTGCCAAAAGCAATATATTATCCAGTCATATCCTTCTTTTAATCTGGGCAGCCGGAGCAGCCGCCATTGTGATCTGCCAGCTTCTTACCGAACTGACATTCCGCCTCAAGCTTACAGAAAACAGAGTGGCAATCAGCTATCATGGTCAAAAGGCTTATATCGCAGAAGGAATCACTACCCCTTTGTTATTCCGCGGCAGAGGGCTGTCGTCAGAGATTTATCTGCCAAAAGCAATCATGGAAAACGAGACACTGATAAGACACGCCATCCTTCATGAAAGCATCCACAAAAAGCACGGGGACATCTGGTGGGGATATTTAAGAAATATGCTGACTGCCGCCTACTGGTTCGACCCTTTCGTCTGGGCTGCCGCTGTCTTGTCCAAAAGAGACTGTGAATACGCGTGCGACAGCTCTGTCATGAAAAATATGAACCAAAAAGAGCGTATTTCCTATGGCAACAGCCTGCTGTCTTTAGTACAGACTGAAGGCAGACAGAGTCTATTCTGCACGGCAACTGCTATGAAAATAGGAAAATCAGAAATGGAGGTAAGGATTCGAATGATAAAAAATGGAAGAAAACGAAGTATATTTTCTGCTGTTATTATTTCACTGCTTTTATGTGCTGCAGGATTTGTTGCATTTACCGATGCTGCGGAAACGGAGAAAACTTCCAGCCAGAATGAACAGGAGCCGAATTCCAGCCAAAATGAACAGGAGCCGAATTCCAGCCAGAATAAACAGGAGGCGAATTCCAGCCAGAATGAGCAGGAACAACTGCCCGACCAGAACGAACCATCAAATACACTGTCTGCAAAAAATGCAGAATATCTGCTGACAGACAGCTGGGGAGCCGACCCACCATATATCTATTATGAAGATGACAAGAGCATGATTTTTTCCGGCTATTTCGGCCTGTTTGTCTATTCCAGAGAAGCAAATGAAATCGTACAGTCTCTGAATTTGAAAAAAATCGGCTGTCATATGACGCAGGGAGACAACTATTGCCAGATTGATGTAGCAGAGGATGGAAAAACCGTCTACCTGAAGGCTGCAGGCGATACCAAAATGTATCAGTATACCATAGACACCAAAGAACTACAGTATCTGGATTATAAGCTGCCCGACCAGCTATACAACAGTGAGGAAGGCGACAAAGCAGACAAAAGCGGGATTCTCTGCAAAGGCTCTACGATTGGCGATCTGGTATACTGGTATGATGACGGCGGTGTGATGATAAAATATGAGCCGTTATTTTACCAGCCTTACGGCTCCTGTGATTCTTTTAGGCCGGAGGATCTTCATGACCTGAGCGAAGTTTCTTTTTATGCTGACGGAAAGGAATATGTCATTACGGAAGAGGAAAAACTTAAGTGGATAGAAAAGCATCTTTCCGATTCGGCAGAAAAAATAGACGGAGTTCCTGCATGTCCTTTTTACCGTATGATGTACCTGAAGCGAAAAGACGGAGCCTGCGGCTGGATTTTTCCGGCTACAGACAGCTGTTCGGTATATCAGGCCGGTGACTCTTATTATGATTATAAAGAGCCATCAAATGAAGCGTTCTGGAAGCAGTTTGGGATTGATGATGTAAATATGCTCAATTAAAGAGCAGCCTGCACCAAAGGCAGGCTGCTTATCTTGTCAAATCCCTCACCCACTTATACTTCCGAAAACGGTAAATTACCCAGGGAATCTTCCCCACCTCATCCAGACAGGTACAAGCATAGACTACAAGCGGCGACCAGTGCAGAACAAATGCGGCAACAAGCGCCATCGGTATGGCAATCATCCACATACAGACAATCAGGCTGTACATATCAAACAAGGTGTCGCCTCCTCCGTCCAGCACGCCGTTTATCACAACCGTATTGATACAGCGGCCAATCATATAGAATGCAATAATCCCCATCATTCCTATAAGATACTTTCCTGCCTGTGATGTCAGGATTACCATTTTTACGATGAACGGTGTCACGGCAAGTACAAGAGCGGCAGACAAAAATCCGATGACATAAGAGATATTTTTAAGCTTGATCCCATAGGCCTTTCCACGGTCAAGATGCCCTGCACCGAGCTCGTTGCCTACCATAATCCCCGCTGCACTTCCAATGCCATTACACATACAGCAGATCATGTCACGGACAACCGCCGCCACAGAATTGGCAGCCGCAGCATCTGTCCCCATATGCCCCATAATGGCGGTATAAGATGTAAATCCAATTCCCCAGCACAGGGAGCCGCCCATAAGCGGCAGGCACTGTCTCACAAAATCGGACTTCAGCTGCCCCGGCAGCTGAAAAAACCTGCTAAAAGCCGGCCGGATATAGGATGTCCCTGTCGATACACCGATACAAAGGGCAAGCTCCACAATACGTGAAACGGCGGTGGCAAGGGCCGCCCCTCTTGCCTGCATCCTCGGCGCTCCCAGCAATCCAAAAATAAATACGGAGTTTAAGCCAATATTTAAAAGAACCGCACAGGAACTGATCAATGCGCAGGGCTTTACATGATCCGACACCTTCATAACAGCCAGATAGCACTGGGAGATGCCCGTCAGCAGATACGACCAGCCTGCAATCCGCAGATAAGCGCTGCCAATGGCAATCAAAGAAGCATCCGGCGTAAAAATATGCATAAGCAGTCCCGGCCCCAGTTCACAGGCAAGGAAAAACAAGATGGAAACAGTGCCGCCAAACCGCAGCATCAGATTAAAAATATTTTCCAGAGTATATTTATCACCTTTTCCCCAATACTGAGCGCCAAGGATAGCCCCAGCCCCAGTAACAGCCGCAAGGAACATATTCTGTACAAACTGAATCTGGGTCGCCAGAGAAACGGCTGTCATCTCATCCTGCGCAACCTTCCCCAGCATCAGTGCATCTCCAGCTGCTACCGACGCAAGCATCAGATTTTGAAGCGCGATTGGCAGAGCAAGCCTTATTAGAATTTTATAGAATTCTTTTTTATTGATCTGTATTTCCGGTTTCATGTTCTCCCCCCCATTAAGCGCTTCATATACCGACGCTTCATACACCAACAGCACCCATATCCTCTGATTCACGCTGTACGACATAACGATCATGCGGCATATCTATCCCCCGGTAATGTTTTGTCCAGCTATCTGTCTTTGTCATGCCATTCCTGACTGCTACATTTTGAGAAGCGATATTCGTATCTCTTATGATAGAACAGACTTCATCTGCCTTCAGAACTTCAAACGCATATTTTTTACATGCCCCTGCAGCTTCTGTCGCGTAACCCTTGTGCCAACAGAACCGATTGAAAAGATAACCAATCTCAAGCACCTCTGCTTCCTTCCACGGCTGCATGGTAAGTCCACACTGACCAATCATTTCATCAGTTTCTTTCAATATTACTGCCCATAAACCAAAATTCCACTTTTGATAACGGGCAATCTGTCTGTCAAGCCATTCTTGTACTTCCTGATCGCTGAAGGCACCTTCATACGCATACATCGTACTTTCATCCTGAAGAATTTTACACAATGAATTGAAGTCGGCCTGATTCATCTCTCTTAGATATAATCTTTTTGTTTCGAGTATCATATCGTCCTCCATAAATTACGACTGTGATTGGCTATGCGAACGATTAATCAGTGCTGATTTCGTCTGCAATATTGAATATATCGTATACTTCGCTTGACTGCAAATCAGTTAATCTAATCAAGTCCTTCATTTAGAACTACATCTTTCATAACTGCTATAAAATATTTCAAGGACTATGTTGCCATAGTCCTTGAATGCAGTGCCGCCGCAGCGACGCTGCCGCTTTTTGAACGTCCTCTTGCTGGCAGAATTCTCCATGAATAGTATTCTACCAAATACAAATTGATTGTCAATGACATTTTCAGAAAATCTTCCAGAGCTTGTTTGGTTATCCGTAACAGTTCAGATAGGGCGTTACACCATTCCCCTGCATCTTTCCATCAGCATTGTATTTAAGTAAGCAGTCGCTTCGAATCCGACTGTCAGATAAATCGGTGTCACAACACCTATAAAATAAGTCCCTAATACTATGCAGATTCCCGGTACAGCATTCAAAACTGCCATAACGATTGTATAAGGCAGATTACGCGCCGCCAAAACCAGACTCTCTGATACTGCAGAGCGGACACTTTTCCCTTCATAAACCGCTGCCGGAAACAGATAGCAGGATGCCATCATCCACAGCAAAAGCAGACATCCGATCACTGCTGCCGAGACATGCCAGAACCATGTATTCTGCGCCCATCCGACAAATGACAGATCAAATATCAAGATACATCCCGCAAACAGCTGAAGCAGCCATGATGGAACACTTTTCTTAAACGAAGCAGCGAACGATCCGAGAAAGGTCTTAGCCGGTGATGTAAGGCGTCCTTCCCGCATGATGCGCATCGTTTCATACATTGCCGCTGTCGATGCCCCCATTGTTACCACAGGCACTGAACATACGATAAATAAAATATTCAGAATCGCCACATCTGCCAGTTCACCCATAAATTCGAAAAACGGATTATCTATTTCTAATTTCTTCATTCCACTGCTCTCCTTCCCAGGACGGCTGCCCGCAAATCTTACAACATATACTCCAAAATCAAGACGGCTGCCCGCAAGTCTTACAACATATACTCCAAAAATTTCCCGCAGGCTTCTTTATGCTTTAACTCTTTTGGAAATACTAAAATAAACGGGTCATCCGAACTAACCTTTAGGACACTTCCAAGACCTGTCTTCCCTGCATAAATTCCTACAGCTTTCCCATCATCCATATAGAAAAGCTCATCCTCTATGATACCGTCATACAAATCTGCTGGCTCTAAAAACTCACCATCCAGCTCCCTGCAATAATGATAAAAGCTTTCCGGTATAATCATGGCATCAATCTCACCAGCTGCCCAGTTAAAGAAAAACTTCTCATAAGAGCTCTCATTTACTCCAGACAGCTGCACATCCTTATAAGAAATCAGGTAATCAGAATCTACCGATATTCTCCTGCTGCTGATACCGGACTCTTGTGCGAATCCATCACGGATTTCCTCGTCTCTTGCAAAATTTACATCCTGATTTACCAACGCTACGGAAAAATCCGTCTTCTTTTTTCCCCAGCTGACATGATAGATGCACAATACGGCCAGTCCCAGAAATAAGGCACCCAGCAGAATATGATACCAGTAATACGTCATCACATATTCTGCCCGCTGTTCTTTGCTCATGTTTTTTGTTTTCGACCTAATATCCTCTGCCCATTCTTTTATCATATTCTTACTGAACACCTCTTTCAGACTCTGTTATACTTACAAACGATAAAATTTTACATATAGCTTGCACATCATTCAACCAATTAAGCCTTATTTAACAGCTCCAGATTTTTTGTAATTAATTCGCAGCGCTGCTTTACGCAGTCCGGTGAGCGAAGCGGGTCCTTCGGCGTATGGAACAAATAATCCTCCAGCTTATCAATCGTAGTAACCGCTACATGCATTCTCGTATCACAGGAAGCATAATAGATATATACTTCCCCATTGTCACGTGCAATCGCGCCATTGGTAAATACTACATTGGACACATCCCCGACCCTTTCTTCGCCGAGCGGAACTAAAAATACCCCGGACGGTTCTGCCACAAGCTGCTGCGGGTGCTTCAAATCCGTGCCGAATACATATAGTACATAACGCAGCCCGGCTGCCGTATTCCTGACGCCGTGGGCGATATGAATCCAGCATTTCTTTCCACGAATCGGCACAGCGCCCGCACCGTTCTTAGCCTCTGTCAGCGTATGATAAATCCTGCGGCTTATAATCTTCTCTTCGTCGATCACTGCATGTTCTATATCATTGCAGAGTCCAAATCCGATTCCTCCGCCGCTTCCGGTCTCAATAAAGCCATCCATCGGACGGGTATAAAACGCATATTTTCCATCTACAAATTCTGGATGCAGCACAACGTTTCTCTGCTGCGGAGAACGAAGCGTCTTTAAATTATCCAGTCTTTCCCACGTTTTTAAATCCTTTGTCCTTACAATTCCCGCCTGTGCCACTGCCGCAGACAGATCCGGATTTTCCTTATCCTTGCTCTCGGAGCAGAATACGCCATAGATATATCCGTCTTCATGCTTTGTCAGACGCATGTCATATACATTGGTTTCTTCCGGGCAGGTATCCGGCAGCACCACCGGATAATCCCAGAAGCGAAAGCCGTCTGCCCCGCTGTCACTTTCTGCCACAGCAAAAAATGATTTCCGGTCATTTCCTTCCACTCTTACGACTAAATAAAATCTGCCGTCCAGTTCGACTGCGCCGGAGTTCATCACTGCATTAATTCCCAGACGCTCCATAAAATACGGATTTGTCTCTTGATTTAAGTCATAACGCCAATGCAGAGGCGCATGTTCCCTTGTAAGTACTGGATATACGTATCTGTCATAGATGCCGTTATAAAAATCACTTTTTTTATTTTTTCTGGCAGCTAAAGCCTCATACTTTTCCAGCTCTTCATAATACCTGCTATGTATCACTGTACTTCCTCCTAACTGCTTTGAAAGTCCCATATCCATTCTTTGTATAGCTTTTCTATACAGACCTGCCCGGCTGCTGTATCAGTTCCTTATCCATCCTTCTTATCACTTCAATACACATCCGACCATTATGATATGGACATTTCCACGGCTCCACAATCGGCTTCTCCAATGGCGTTCCATGCTCATCGACTGCCCAGAACCATTCAGACCCCTCTCGCGGGTCGATTAAGTATGTCTTAATATATTCCCATACCTCCACTGCTGCTTTCAGCCATTTGTCCTCGCCCGGATTCTTCTGCCATGCATTTACAAAACCAACAATCGTCTCTGCCTGTACCCACCAGACTCTCGTTGTATTCTCCACCCCGTTTTCCGCTTCATTTAACAGGGAATGCCTGACCAGAGCACGCTCATAGATGTTGCTGGTGATCTGGGCGGTAATCGGTGCCAACCTTTTTGTATACCTGTCATCATCCAGCACTGTCAGCCCTCTGTCCACCAGCCATGCCGTCTCTATATCGTGCCCATGCGAGTACAGATCGATCAAAGAATTCCAGTCCTTATCAAAAAATACTTCCTGCCTGCCCAGCTTTGGATTATAAATCCGCTCCTCCATCGTATCCATCATAAACCGCAGCCTATCGCCCGTCTTTTCATCATGACTGACCCGGTATAGCTCCGTGTATGCTTCAAATACATGCAGCAGCGTATTCATTGTTTTTTCCGCCATCACGCCGTTTTCTGACAGCTTATCATTGTCCTGCGGCTCGAACCTGCGGTCAAATGCCTCCAGATAGCCTTTGGAATCCGTACACTTTTCTTCGATAACCTTCTGAATCTTGAAAGCCAGCTCCAAAGCCTCTTCATCTCCTACCGCATTATAATAGGAAGAAAGTGCATAAATCGTAAATGCCTGATTGTAAGTATGCTTTGTCGCATCCTTAATCTTTCCGTTATACGTTAACGACCAGTAAACGCCTCCATACTGATCGTCCAGACAATGTTCCTTTAAGAAACGGTAAGCATGATCTGCTGCCTTACGCAGATGCTCTTCTTTAAACAGCATATAACTATTTGCAAAAAACCACAATATTCTGCTGTTTAAAATACATCCCTTTTCATATGTCTTATCTACCTCTAAGTCATAGCCCATATAGCCGTAGTAGCCGCCATATGTCTCATCCTTCAACCCTTCCCAGAATGGAATCAGCTTCTTCGTCAGATGATCTTTTATTTCATTTACAAATATCTGCATAATTCTCTGCCCTTTTTATGTCCGGCAGCTATCTCCTGCCGATTTCCGTATCAGATTCCCTCGTCACACTATGTTCCCTGATATATGCGGTGATCTCCTGCACGTTTGTAAACGCCAGCCCTACATAAGTATCCGCCGCACCATAATAAATCGCAATCCTTCCAGTCGCCGCATCATGAATCGTAGCGCAAGGGAACGTGACATTTCCTACAAAGCCCCGCTCTTCATACCATTCTTCCGGCGTCAGCAGGAAATTCTCACAGCGATATTTCACAATCGACGGATTGTCCAGATCCAGAATCGCGCCGCCGATGCTGTATACATAGCCGTTGCAGGTGCCTGTCACTCCATGATAGAATAACAGCCAGCCCTCCGTCGTCTCAATCGGTGCAGCGCCGCCTCCGATTTTAACCGCTTCCCACCATTCACTGCTCTTGCCCATCACATGCCGATGTCTGCCCCAGTATACCATGTCAGGACTTTCCGATATGAAAATATCTCCAAACGGCGTATGGCCGCTGTCGCTCGGACGTGAAAGCATCAAGTACTTCCCATTTACCTTTCTGGGAAACAGCACCGCATTGCGGTTAAACGGAAGAAACGGATTTTCTATCCTTACAAATGTCTTAAAATCTGTGGTTTTCGCGATGCCGATCGAAGCCCCGTAAAAATCCTGACACCAGATAATATAATAAGTATCATCTACTTTTACAAGCCTTGGGTCATAAGCATAGACCGGCATAAAAGGATTTCCCTCTTCGTCTACAAACTGTATCTTCTCTTCTTCAAAATCCCAGTGAACCGCATCCTTACTTCTTCCCAGATAAATGAACGGAATACCGTTCGTCTGTTCGCCGCGGAATACACCGATAAATTCCTCCCCATACGGCATGACTGCGCTGTTAAAAATGCGTGCCACTTCTTTGGCAGGATTCCTGCCTATGATTGGATTTTCTTTATAACGCCATACGGGTGCACCGTTCATTTTTTCCGGGCGTTCCTGCCACGGTACATTCGGTACTGCTGACCCTATTATTTTTACTTCACTCAAATCTCCTCACCTGCTGCACACCCCGCTGCTTCGACAGCATATGCTCCAGCGCACAAAGCCTTCTATGAAGCAGCTGTTCTATGCATTTCCTTTCCAGATCAAAAATCAACTCTATTTCTGTCAATTTCCAGATCTTTACCTTTCTTTTTCTAACGTTTCCAGATCTTTTCTTTTGATCTTACTTCTGATTTCTGTCTATCCCATATCTTTCTTTTTTCTAACGTTTCCAGATCTTCAGATTTCTATCCGCTCTCTGATTTCTATCCGCTTTCGGATTTTATCCGCTCTCTGATTTCTATCCGCTTTCAGATCTTTAAACAAAATCAGCCTTTTACCGCACCGGAAGCCATGCCGCTGTATACCTGCTTCTGGAATACAAGGAAGAAGACCAGAATCGGAATAATCGTAATTAATACCCCTGCGCAGATATAATTGTACTGGTTTCCATAAGGCCCCGTAAATGTATACAGCGCTGTAGAAATCGTCTTCAGCTCCGGCCTCTGCAGATATAGGTTGGATGCATAATACTCGTTATACACGCTTACACCCTTTAATACGAGCGTCGTCATAATTGCCGGTTTTAACAGCGGGAATAAAATCTTAAAAAATACGCCGAAATAAGTACATCCGTCCAGAATCGCCGATTCATCCAGAGATGTAGACAAATTTTCAAAAAACTGCAGGAATATGTATATGGAAATAATATCCGTACCCATCAATACAATCATATATCCATACAAATGATTAATCAGCTGCAGATTATACATAATCTGATAAATCGTTACCTGCATCGCAATACCCGGTAGCAGTGAAGCAAACAAAAACAGATTTTCGATCATTCCTCTGCCCGGAAATGTAAAACGATTCAGCACATATGCCAGCATAGAACCGGTAAGTACGGATACCGCGAGCACCACGACCAGCACAATGCCGGTATTTACAAAGCATCTGAGCATGTTTGCCTGTTCAAAAGCAATCTTAAAGTTATCAAAATACGCAAAGGAATGCGGCAGGTCCAGCACTGAAGTCGCCGCATATTCTTCATTTGTCTTGAATGCAGTCAATACACAGACGACTACCGGAACCAATGCAATAATCGATGCCAAAATCAGTGATATGTACTTAATGACATCAAAGATCGTGCCTCCCAAGCTTCTTTTCATTTTCATAATTGCTTCTGTCCTACCGTAAAGAGAATAATGATAAACAAAAGTACGATTGCCATCGCACATGCGAGTCCGACCTTCTGATTTTCATGCGCAAGACGATTCATAATAACGAAGTAAGTACCTGTTCCCATCATACCGTTTGTAATAACGTACGGCGGTTCGAACGCGCTCAGACAGCCGCTGACACAGAGGATAATATTTAATACAATAATCGACTTGATACTCGGCAGAATGATGTATTTGAACTGATGCCATCGATTTGCTCCATCCAAAGATGCCGCTTCATACAGCTCTTTATCTACCGACATCATAGCTCCCAGAAACAGGACGACGTTCTGGCCCAGATACCTCCATACAGAAGTCGCTGCCAGAGATATGTTGTTAATGCTCTGATCCTGAAGCCACAGCGGTATATTTTCCAAATCCATACCGAAGAACTGGAGAATTGTATCCAATACAAATCCTCTTGCGTAGAAAAACTTAAAAATGAATCCAACTGCGATACCGCAGATCAGATACGGAAAGAATAAAGTTGCCTTAAAGAAAGATTCTCCCTTTACCTTAAATACCATCATAGTCGCAAAAAACAGTGCCAGACCCAGCTGCACGACACCGCCGACCATATAGTAAAGACTCACCAGAAGGGAGCCAAAGATCTCTGTACGTTTTAATACCTCAGCATAATTTTCAAGTCCTATAAAAGTCTTTGCACCAATATATTTCATGTCAAAAAAACTGAATCCTACCATTGTCGCGAACGGAATATATGTAAATACAAGGAGGAGCAGCAGCGGTACAAACATAAATGTAATAATTACCAGCCGTTTTTGGACTTTTCCGCTTCCAATCCACTGCTTAAATCCTCCTGCGCTTGCTGTCGCATTACCCATATTTTTCTCCTTTCCAGCCGCCGGACAACCGGCTTATCATCCTGCTGCCCGGTATATATATACATTACTATATCAATTCGTTTGGCAAAATCCCTTACAGATGTTACTCCATCTGCTTTAGAAATTTCTGCTGTAGCAATATTTCTTATCTCGCATGGACGATCTGCTTATCTGCTTTGCAGAATCTCTGCGGCCTTATTCTGCAGCATCGTCTCCATTGGAATCACCAGAATCCGCAGCTGTATCTGCTCCATCTGTTGCATCCGCTCCAGCATCTGCTCCATCTGTTGCATCTGCTCCAGCATCTGCTCCATCTGTTGCATCCGCTCCGCTGAATGCAGATGTGACGCCGTCTTCTGTTACTTCTACCCCAAAGGATTCCTGTGCTTTCGTCCACTGCTCATTCCATTCATTCATCAGGTCATCCAGTTCTTTTGTGCCATAAAGCGCTGCCTCTAATACTTCGCTTGGCGGATAATCGCCGCTTAATACCTCGGCTTCCATACGGATGTCATCATACAGGCTTTCTTCCCCTGCCATAGGAGGATTGTCGGATAACAGCTCAACGCCTTCAAACTCAGCCAGAGAATCCAGAAGCGGCTCACCCTTAAGCGCCGGAATACTTCCTTCATCTTCAAAAATCGGTGATTCTTCTAACAGCCATTTTACATACAGCATGGAAGCGATTTGATTGTCAAAAGAGCTCTTATTATTAATCGCATATGCATAATTTCCGCCGGATGATGCCGCACGCTGTCCGTTTACAGTAACAGGGAACGGCATATATCCGATCCATTCTTTTATCTTAAATTTAGCCCTCTTTTTAAGCTAATTTAATTCTATCATATTTTATTAATTTTTCAATCTTTTTTCATCTCTGTTCACATTTTCGTTCCTTTGCATTAATTTATAATAAATAATTTGTAAAAAATGCATAAAATAATGCCGATATTTTACTTAAATAATTTTTTAATCTTACGATTTTTTTAATTAACAAGTAAAATTATCGGCATTTTTAAGTTGTATTTAATTGCATTTACTTCATTTTTACGCTATTCTTCCAGCGTACACAGCCAGGAATAATTTCCAGCCCGCGTCCCCTGCCCGGCGTGCGGATCTGCCTTATGACCTTGTCCAGCGCAGCCTTTGCCATCGCTTTCATATCTACTTTATATGTCGTCACCTTCGTATCAGCGTAGCCCGGATATGCAAAATTGTCAAATCCGATTACAGACAGATCTTCCGGAACTCGATACCCCTTCTCCTCTAGCTTTGAAATCAAAATACCCGCTGTCAGATCACAGTTGCATACAAACGCTTCCGGCATACATTTAGGCAGATCGAATCCGATCTGCCCTGCTTCGTCCCTGTCTGCAATGAGCCATTCATCCGGCAGTGTTTTATATAATCCCTGACTTCTTTTCTGGACAAATCCAATACAAACTGCGCACGGCTCTGAGTCGCCTCTCTGCCCTGAATCTGAATCGCCCAGTCCGGATGCTCACGGTACAGATTAGAATCTTTCGAAATCATCTCCGGCTCAAACCAGATGCCAAATTCCAGTCCAATCTCCTTTACTTCCTCCACCAGCTTCGGCAGCCCTTCCGGTATTTTCGCCGCGTCTACCGTCCAGTCTCCCAG
>CANDMV010000132.1 GCA_947385875.1 uncultured Eubacterium sp.
TACACATATTCACACACTCTTTCCCTACACGACGCTCTTCCGATCTCTGCGCTGCCGAGTATGCATTGGTCAGGCTGTCGCTCAGCATGATACATCCTATGACAATACCCAAAATCGGCCTTCCGCCAAAACGCTTGCAGGCGCTATATGCCACTGCCAGAGGCAGAAATCCGAATATAGCTCCAGATGATATATTTATCAGCCTGTCAATTCCATATAAAGTATCATTAGACTTCACAAAGTCCAGATTGCCCAGCACACCGGACAAGCCTGTCAAAAGCGCCGCCGCAAGAATCCCAGGCATAATATCTACAAACACGTCAGACAGTGCCTTTACAATCCTCTGCAGAGGATTCATCTTTTTATTCGCAACGGTCTTTAAATCACTCAGGCTCATATTTTTCATATTGTTATGTTCCGCGAACACTTCATATACATCATTCACAAGCCCTGCGCCAAATATGATCTGCACCTGGTCGCCTGCCACAAACACACCTTTCGCAAGATCAACCTCTTCCATTGACTTCATATCCGCCAAATCATTATCCCTCAGCACAATCCGAAGCCTTGTCGCACAATGTGCAACTCCCTGAATATTCTCTTTGCCGCCGACTAATTTCGTAAGCTCTATAGCAATTTTCTCATATCTCTGCCTTTTATTCGCATCCATTCTATGCGCCTCCCTTTTTTATTTTGACTGAGCAAAAGCTATCCGGCTGCACCGCATCATCCATGCATACAGCTATCTGCTTATAAAATCCGTGGCCACAGATCAACAGTGTTTAGCTATTATCATCTAAACTATGACAAACAGATGTTTCTTCGTTTTGCTTCTTGTAAAATATATTATAACCGATTATAATGTATTTGATATGGAGATATGTGACATGGATATTGAACATTATGACTTGTGTGTATTCGATTATATTTTCGATCGAATATATAGTATCATTTTAATCAGCTATATTCTGCATCAGTTCAGTCAAGCTGAACGATTACATTATATTAATAAGGGAAAACCAGAAATTCTACCGCAGCAATGGCATAAATCAGGCTGTAATACAGTCTGATTTCTTTCTGTCTGGATGGAGCACTATGAAACATATTTCGTCCACAAATTACAATAGATGACAAGGGAGGCATACTCTATGCAGGATTATATTTTTTCAAATGATTTTTCCAGAAATATCGATGCCATGATCTATACCTGCGGCTTTGAAAACTGCGCACCCGGACATAGCTATGGACCTATTATGCGCAATGGTTATCTCATTCACTACATACTGGAAGGGCGCGGCATCTACAAAGCCCGCGGAAAAATCTTCCGTCTAAAGAAGGGAGATGCGTTTTTAATCTGTCCCGGCGAGCTGATTTATTATGAAGCCGATGCAAAGGCCCCGTGGAGCTACACATGGATTGGTATGCAGGGTATCAAGGTAGAAGGGTATCTGGAACGAACGATACTCCCCCAATGCCTCATCTGTCACTATGGTGATGATAAGCAGCTGCTTTCATGCCATGAAAAGATGTTTGAAGCAGACACGCTGCCCCGCAACAAAGACCTGATTATGAACAGCATCCTATATGAATACTTATTCCTGCTGACTTTAAGATTTCCAAACAGTCAGCTTTCTTTGAATGAAAAAAAATCAGATTATGTGGAAGAAGCGCTGAGATATATAGAATCCCGTTACTGCGACCCGATTGCGATACAAGATCTGGCCGACCATCTGAATATCAATCGGTCTTACCTGCACCGCCTTTTTAAATCCTTCACCGGTATTTCCATTCAAAACTATCTGCTGGACTACCGGCTGCGTCAGGCATGTATACTGCTGAAAAATACATCTCTGTCCATCCGCGTAATTGCGCATTCAGTCAGCTATGCAGATCCGTTATACTTTTCAAAACTGTTCCATCAAAAAAAGGGAATGAGTCCGAGCGAATACAGAAAGCTTCAGCAGAACGAAAAGCACCAGCCGCCAAGTGTTCCTCCGGGATAATCCTAAATGTTGAACCGAGACACTGGCGATACGGGCGAAACCGCACTCCTTTCGGAACTGGCACCTTATTTATTATATTGCAGTATAGACAAAAGATCAAGTTTCTTTCAACGCACTATGTATTTATTTGTAACAGTTTGTTATTTTTCACACCCTGACCAGACACTCGCTGTCTGGTCAAAGCCAAAGAATGCGGCTTGCCATGCATCCGGCCTTTCGCCCGGCATTCGGCCAGCCAGAATGTAACACATTATCTGAACTGTTACATTTATTTTGTTACTTTTGAATCCCAGCCAGAAAGCGGCTGTACTGTGAAAAATAACATTATTTTCTGCAACACTCTGCCATTTTTTTTACACTTTATATATGAAACTTATAAAACATAACAGCACAAAACCCAGACAGCAACAAGGAGGCTGATTTTATGAAAAAAACAACCAGAACGATATGTATTGCACTCACTGCCATCATCGCAGGCACCGGCTGTACTTTCACAGCTCTAAAAGGAAACCCGTCAAATACATCAGCATCTGCGAATCTAACCGCCCCAGGTGACACCCGCAGGCTTTCTTCATCAGATGATGCCCCAAAAAACGTATGCGGGCTTTCTTCATCAGATAATGCCGGAAAAAACGTATGCGGGCTTCCCTTAGCAGATGATCTATCGGCATATAAGCGCATGTTTGTATATAAAAACAAACTTTATGTAGATACAGGCGAGACATCCTCTATGCCCCGCTGCGGTGTTATGGACGGTCAGATCACCAAAACAGTAGCCGCAGACAAAACGCCTAAGAAAAATCTCCAGTCCAATTTTGGCAAATACGGCTTTCAATTCGGACGGCGGAAAAACCGTCTGGAAGTCTGCATAGATGATACATGGCATATTTTTGCATATAATGAAAACAATTTAGACGGAGTAACTATGTCAGTAGACAAAAACAGCGCCCGCTCAGCCAGGCTGACGATTACAAATACAACTGACCGTGAGATTATATTTGGCGATGACTATGAGCTGGAAAAACAGAATCCAAAGACAAAAGAATGGGAGTCGGTTGATTATATCATAGATAATGCCGCTTTTAATTCCATTGCTTATAATGCCCCTAAAAACAAGCCCACAGAATGGAAGGTAAACTGGAAGGTTTTTCATGGCACGCAAAAACCCGGAACATACCGCATTGTGAAAACACTTTTAGATTTTAAAGGAACTGGAAATTATACAGAATATACATTAATGAGCGAATTTAAAATAACGAAAAAATAATTTAAAATATATGAGACCCGCAGGACAGCTTTATATGCTTTTCTACGGGTTTCTCACATTTTTTTCACTTGCTTTTTCATTCCAGTCAAATGGGCATTTATAATTATTATAATGATCAGCAATGACTGCATCCGATCACTGTATTCGATATGATGAAATAATTGTCAACCACTTACTCTGCCAGCATACAATAATACAAAAAGGTCATATATATGAATATATGTTCTAATCTCTATTACTTATCTACAATCGCCTGTCAGCTGGCAGAATGCTTAAGCGAAGAAGAATTAGAGATACTATCTGCCGACCTGGTTGCTCTCGGCGAAATGCTGGAAACCATCACTGTCCGAAAACATACGCGCCATGTGATTGACTGACAAAGCAGCTCTGCTTCGTAAAATCTGATCAAAAATATAACCACGCTGTATAACCAACTAATAAAGCAGCAAACTTAGATTAATTCTGCTCAAAAGAAACATCTGTGTCATATCATTGGAAACAAGGCAGACTGACAGCACAATATGCATTATTTATTATTCTTATATCCGCATTCCGGGCATATATCTCTATTACGATAGACATGTCCGCAGCGGTAACAGCAGATGGTATCATGCTGGTCCTTTGCCAGATATTCCAGTTTTCTGGATGCCGGCTTTTCCTGAAGATATCTGACAAATTCTTCCAGAATCTCGGCCCAGTCCAACAGCTCGCCCGTTCCGACTGCAAATGGCAGCTTGTGCTTCGCCCCGTTTGTCTGCTCCAGCGTCAGCTTACGGTTTAACAGCCCTGTGGAAGCGGTAATGGAATCAATCGACGACACCGGTATCTCATATGCATTCAGGCGAGTGCTGTAATACAGATTTTCCGGTGTCAGCATCATGCCCTCTCTGCCGCTATGGTCCCTTGCTGTATCCACGGTAAAAATCGGATATTCAAACAGATCCCGGCTGCCGGCATAAGCCTTTAACGCAGTATCAATCTCACGGACTTCTTCCGGCTGCGCAGTCTTTAACATCACTTTCCTTGCCGGATAGAAATGATGCCTTGGATTACTCTTTATCGTACCGTCCATCTCTTCCTGCAGCTTACGCACTAACAATTCACACTCATCCGTACGAATTTTCTGCAGACGTTTTGAGAGTAATTCAATCGCGTTAATCTTTAATTCCGGCAGAAAATTACCCTGCTCGATTTTCTCATAAGCTTCAGCCGCTGAATCAAAATTCATGCTATGGATATTTCCAAGCAGCTCATCCAGGCTGATTTCATCCATCTCGCGCACCTTTTCTTTGATTTTCTCCATATAAGGCGCGGTATTTTCATCTGCAAATCCATTATCTTCTAATCGCCGCATCAGCGTAACCAAATCCTTTCGGCTCTTCTTGCGCGAATGCTTCACCAGATGATTAATTTCTTTTTTCTCCGCTTCATCCCGAAGCTGTCCTAATATATTCTCAAACGGAGACAAGTCCACGTCTTCATACCGCTTCAGCTTACGCTCCAGCTCTTTGTATCCTGCCCGGTCTATATTCTGTACTCCTGATATAAGCTGCTGAACCTCCTGTGCCCCGCGCTTCCTGCTCAACGCATCCAGCTTGCGTAAAACAGCCTGCTTGGTTTCTTCCGGCAGCTCCTCCTCAGCTACATCTCTCATGACTTTACGAAGATTTGCATAATTTCTATGGCCGCTTGATTCAAATTTTTTTTCGATTGCTTCTACTTTTCTCTGAAACTCATATTCGTCAATAGGAATAAACAGTTCCTTTTTATCACTTTCTGTCAGATATTTATCATTTTGAATATCACGTCTTAACTCTGACCGCTGACGCTCAGACAGCCGGTCTACTACATATATTCTCTGACGGTATCTTTCGATTCTTTTTGAAGCAGCACCTGAATCCAGCTGATGCCCATTCCCTGGCTGCCCTGCTGATGCAGCGTCCGAACCCGGCTCATATCCATTCCCTGATGATTCCCCTATAGTAATAGCTGAACCTGGCGAGCGCTCATTTCCGGCCGATGGATTTACAGCTATATCTGAATTCAGCTGACGCGATATGCTTTGATTTCTCTTGAAAGCTGTACCGCCTTCCTGCCGGTCTTCGATGGGCACTCCATATTCATCCAACGCCATGTCGGAACTGCCATCCGCCGGGACACCGTATTCATCCAACGCCATGCCATGATGCTTACCTTCTGTGGGTACACCATATTCATCCAACGCCATGCCGTAATGCTTACCTTCTGCCGGCATCCCGTGTTCATCCAATGCCATGCTCTGACGGCCATTCTCCTCTGACATACCCGATGTGCTATTACTTAATCCATCTCCTGCCCGTCCTCTTCTGCCCGATGCCGCATTTCCATAACCATGCGCTGTCTTATCTCTTTCAGAGGTATCTCCAGATGCTGCTTCTATTCCTGCAACATTTTTTTGTCCTTGATTCCCATTCGCATATCCATAATCAGCTGAATCTATCTTCTTTCCCGATTTTATTCCTCGTTTTCTCACCTGTGCCAAAACTTTCTTTTCATGCTTTGCCACTGCTGAATCCGGATAAAATCCTTCTTCTATGCGATCGACAAAATTTTGAAATACTTCATCCGGAAGGCTTGCTGCCTGACGGCTGAATTCCTCCATCTGACGCAGGGCATCTTTAGAATCACGCAGAAAATCAGGATTTCCCCTCCTATGTCCAGAATCCGACTCACCTTCTTTAGATTCCCTTTTTTCCCGCTCCAGCCTTCGATTACGCAGTGCCTCGTATTCATTATATTTAAAATTGGCAGAACGCTCTGCCGATTCTCCCAGCAGCTCCAGATAATCTTCATAAGCCTTCGTATCATCTCCAAAAGCCATTTCATAAATAAGCCCCTCAGACAGCAGCCTCTCCGGCTGTGGAGTATAAAAGCAGCAGCAGGAATCGCATGTATACACACGAGCCAGATATACCCCCAGCTCTTCCGTTTCTATCCGCACTTCTTTTCCCTCTGGATAGACTGCCATATACAGATTCTGCGAACATTTCGGACACTTATAGCCCACATGATAAAAATTATTTCCTATTCGGTCTTCCGTCCTCTCTGACAGCGTCGTCGGCTCTTTTTCAAATGACCTCTGACGCTTTTTCCAGACCAGCTTATGCCAGAGTCCCTGCGATTCCGCCGCCGGATCCTCCTCCAGTCTTTTCTCTGATTCTAACACGGTCTCAAAGACCTCTTCGTAAGTAATCCGAATACCTGATTTATAGAACCGGAAATTGTCCTTGTGAAAAGCCGGTTCTATGTAATACGTACCCAGAATTTTTCCAAACAGCTGATTCAGCTGACTGCTATTCTGATCTACCCGAATCCCTTTTAACATTCCCCATTTGCCAAACGCATAAAGCGCCATATTTATCAATTCTTCAAACCTAGGATGTTCGGATACCTCCAACACCTGATCCTCATTGATTGGAAAATCGATTAAGTCTGTCACCACCTCTTTTGCATCAAACTGAAAACAAAGGGAACGCACCGTTCCTTCCAAAATCAGCTGGTCGTCAACCACAATAAATCGCCCTTCCCATGCAACCTGCGAACCCATTGTCTGAATCAATTTGTCAAATGTATGAATCTGTTCTTCATTGGCATGCAAAACCAGCATCCAAGACACCCCTTTTCTTACTTGTCTTTTTCTATATCATTCTTTAAATATCTTAAAGCAACAATTTTATCTCAACTAAGCGCTTTTACGCAGTCTTCTTGCGGCTTCTTCCGAGCCGGTCTCCATTTCCTCTTTGGTTGACTTTTCTTTTATATCTTAACATTCTGTACGATAAAATACAACATCCTCCCATGACAGTTTATAGAAAAATGAAAGAACCGTTACTTTTCACACCCCGGCCAGAAAGCGGCTGTACCGTGAAAAGGAATAAAGAATCAGACAGATCAATAGGATTTCGCCAAGAGAATATAGAAAACTAAACAGCCCAAAACCTGCAAAACCCAAAATCACATGATATGATTGATTCTCAAAGCCGAATCACATATAATAAATTTGACACCTATGAAAGTACCGTACATTATAAATTCAGGATGCCCTTGAGGTATTCCTTATTACTCAGTGTGCAGCACTTATATACGGTGTGCCCTTAGGGTATACATTAAAATACAAGGAGGATATCTATGAATCCAAAACAGACTTTTTATGATACACAAGCAAAGACGATTATTCAAAATCTGGAAAAACGCCGCATGAAAGGCTACTACTGTCCGACAAAAGAAGATGCCGTAAAGACTGCCATGTCATTGACTGCGCCTGATACAACCGTATCCTTCGGCGGATCGATGTCGCTTTTTGAATCCGGCATCATGGATGCGTTAAAAATAAGGACTGATATTAACCTCATCGACCGCAGTCTGGCAAATACACCGGAGGACATTAAGAAGGCATACCGTGATTCCTTCAGTGCAGATACGTATTTTATGAGCACCAATGCAATCACGCTGGATGGACATCTGGTCAACATCGACGGCAATGGCAACCGTGTAGCCGCACTGATCTATGGCCCAGACCAGGTCATCATCGCAGCCGGTATGAATAAAGTCTGCTCCACCGTAGAAGATGCCATTCGCCGTGTACATAATATTGCTTCACCGCCGAACTGTATCCGTCTGAATAAAAAGACTCCATGCGCAGTTACCGGTATCTGCGGCGACTGTCTCGGTGATGACTGTATCTGCAGCCAGACAGTTATTACAAGACGAAGCGGTATCGTTGGGCGCATTAAGATCCTGCTTATTGGAGAAGAGCTCGGATATTAATTCTAAGATTTTTAGAAGGGCTTACATGAAGAAGATTTTTCAGTTTCTAACATCAGGAATCATTGCAGCGATTGGCGGTCTGTTTGCTGCGGACATTTCTGGAAGCATTTTTACGGAAAATAAACGAATCTGCTAATTCACTCTTAAATAGAGGCTGTCACGCTCTAAAGCCTTGACAGCCTCATCTCAATATCTACATTCTCTCCGGCGCTGCAAATCCCAGTACATCAATACATGTCTCCATAATTCCTTTGCACAGCTCCAGCAGACGTATATTCCCCGCCTGACGCTTTATATCCTCCTGCGCCAGAATCTTTGTCTCATGATAAAAATGATTAAAAGCATTTGCCAGATCATACAAATATGCACATACCTTATGCGGCGCCAGCTCTTCAAACGCAGCGGCAATCATACCGTTAAACCGGCTGATCTCCAGCATCAATGCCTTTTCACTCTCAGAAGCTGCCGGCAGAATCGGACAGCCCTCTGCACTGCCGCCGGACTGCTCATATTTTTTCAAAATAGATTTAATCCGTACAATCGTATACAGCAGATAAGGCCCCGTATTCCCCTCAAACGAGGTGAAACGCTCCATGTCAAAAATATAATCCTTCGAAGCCTGATTTGACAGATCGCCATATTTTATCGCAGACAGCGCTACGATTTTGGCTGTTTTTTCAGCTTCCTCCTGACTCATTGTATCATTATCCGCAATCTTTTGATACATCTTCTGATTAATGTCATGAAGCAGCAGCGATAAGCGCATGACACCGCCCTCACGGGTCTTAAACGGCTTACCGTTTTCCCCATTCATAGTACCAAATCCAAGAAACTTTAACTGCGTATCCTTGCTTACCAGCCCTGTCTTATATGCACAGCGGAACACCTGTGTAAAATACAGCTCCTGCCGCTTGTCCACTACATAGATGATCTCCGATGGATGATAATTTTCCATACGCTGTACAATCGTCGCAAGGTCTGTGGTATTATAAAGCGAAGCTCCGTCTGATTTTAAAATCATGCACGGCGGGATTTCCTTCGTATCAGTATCTTCTTTTACATCTACTACCAGAGCGCCTTCTGAAATGTACGCATATCCGTCATCTTTCATCTTCTGCACCATCGCCGGGATATACGGCTGCGCGTCAGACTCTCCTTTCCATAGCTCAAAGGAAACATTCAGATTTTCATAGTTTTTCTTTAAATCATTGACTGACACATTCATGATCTGCATAAGCAGCGCACGGTATCCGCGCCTGCCCTGCTGAAGCTCATACGTAGCCTGCATAGCGCGTTCTTTATAAGCTTCGTCTGCTTTTGACTTCGCGCTCGCGGTCGGATAGATTTCCTCCAGTTCTAAAATCGTAAACGGAGCCTGTGACGGATATTCACCCTCATAGCTTTCGTCAAAATACACTAAGTCAGGCTGGCGCTCTTTCAGCTCTATGATAATCAGCCCCATCTGCAGGCCCCAGTCACCCATATGCACATCGCCGATCATCTGATGACCAGTGTAACGGCCCATCCGCTTAATGCTTTCCCCAATAACCGCAGAACGCAGATGCCCTACATGCAGCGGCTTTGCGATATTTGGCCCGCCGTAATCAATGATAATCGTGCGTGGATGATCTGTTTTTTCATTTCCATAGTCCGTACACTCCAGCATCCGACACAAATAATCTGCCAGATAATCTGTCCTGACCTTTATATTTAAAAATCCCGGCTTGACAGCTTCTACTGAATCAAAAATACGGCTGTCTGACAGCCCGTCCGCTACCTCCTGCGCGATTAGCAGCGGCGCTTTTTTATACTGTTTGGCTGCTGCCAGCGCTCCATTGCACTGATACTCACATAAATCCGGACGATTGGACAGCGTCACCCGTGCGTACTTTCCATCATAGCCACATCCAGTGAATGCCCCTATAAGCTCTGCATTCATCTGTTCCATTAACTTTTCCATGCTGTATACCTGCTTTCTGCAATTATTTTGTAACTGTCCGGTTCGATACTGCAACCGGAGCATGTCTGAAAATTGCTTTCCATATAACTCGCTCCAGTCCAACAATAGAAAGCACACTACGCGAACTTTCTAATATCATGAACGAAAGCATCTGCCAGATCAAATCCTGATGGCAGATGCTCTTACTTTCATCAATCCCATGACTTTATGCCTCCTGCTCCTGCAGCGCGGACATCGCGGCTGTATAAGCATCTGGCTTCTCATTCAAGATCGCATGGATCTGCTTTTGTTCATCTGCGTCCTGAACCGGACGCTTTCCATATAGACCAGAATAAGATTTGGTCTTTTTGTTAAACATGGCTTCAGAGTCCTGTGCAGCTTCTTCTGTCTCCTTCGCAGCTTCGTCATCTGACATTCCATCTTCCGCCTGCTCCTGCTTCTGCATCTCTTCTTCCTGATGCTGTTTCTTTAACCGTGCCGCTTCTTCTACTTCTTTTAAGGTCTGGTAGTGTACATTCCATCCTTTGATAATGCTGCGGTCCATTTTTATCTTTCTGTCTCTTTTTGCTATTAAATCAATAGAATATACTGCCGGCATAATAACACACCCCCATATCTTATATCATTTGTGCCTGACCGATGCAGGCGCTTGCTATAATATAAGTGATTATATCATATTTGTGCATGTCATTTCAAGAATCTATCGATTAACTTTATTCTTTTATTGTAACAGTTCAGATAGGATGTTACATATTGGCTGGCCGGACGCTGGGAGAGGGAATCCGCCGGCTGACCAGGCGGATTCCCTCTCCCAGCTGTTTATGACAGGCATTATATGAAAGATCCTGTCTGTCACGGCTGTATCAGACCACTGATCTCTGGTTAGCGTTCACAGTTAAAAATTGCCGGCATATATTACGTTTTCATTTTAAGCTTTATCAAAATCAGCCGGGTGAGGGGAGCTGCCCCATCTGCTCCATAAGGAATGGCAATCTCTGCAGGGTCCCGCTCCGCCAAGCTCTCCGGACTTATGACCTGTTCCCCATCATGGATATAGTAATTAAAAATATCGGAGAATATGGCTGTATCTGATATATAATCTTTGTTTATCGTATCTGCTTTCAACGGCATCCGGCCCATTGGAAGTTCGCCCTTGGCGAAAGGCCGGATGCTTGGCAAGCCACATTCTTTGGCCCTGACCAGACAGCGGGTGTCTGGTCAGGGTGTGAAAAGTAACTTTACATCAACACCCAGCGTCATTTACTTGTCAGCACGGCTTTTTTCCAGCTCTTCCTCCTCTGCCATCACCTGTTCTGCCGCCTGTCTGACATGGTGCGCGAATCTGCCCGCCCGGCGGAACATACGCCCGGTTTTATCTGCCACT
This sequence comes from uncultured Eubacterium sp., assembly GCA_947385875.1. Lineage (GTDB taxonomy): Bacteria > Bacillota > Clostridia > Lachnospirales > Lachnospiraceae > Eubacterium_J. Next base: position 11,421 of record CANDMV010000132.1, read on the forward strand.
CCGGATCCAAAGCCTGCCACATGAGCGCCCGCACTCTGAATACCCGTTGTTATTCGTTCCAATGCTTCGTTATGCCGCTGTTTCTCTTTTTCCTCAGGTGTCCATTCTATCATCCCCGCGCACTGATTTTGATCGTACTCTAAACTCTGCTCTTTACGAATCTGCGGTACTCCATACAGCTGAAATGATAAGATTACCTTAAACAAATCTCCGTCCACAACCAAATCAAACGTACCGTTCATAAGCTCTGTCAGACTCTTTGCAATCGAGATGCCAAGGCCGCTGCCTTCTGTATTACGAGAACTGTCTCCACGCACAAACCGTTCCATCAGCTCCTCACTGCTGATGTTCAGCTGATACTTTGAAATGTTGCGGAAAATAATGTAAGCACGCTGCTCATCCTGTTCCAGATTAATATACGCACGGGTATTCGGCTGGGCATATTTACAGATATTATTCATCAGGTTATCAAATACCCGCCACAGATGCCTGTTGTCCGCTTCAATATCTATGTTTCCTTCCGGCCTTTTAATCTGAAGCTCGATCTGATTTTCCATCAGTTTCTCTTCAAACTCCCCCACTGTCTGCACCAGCATAACACCTGTATCGCATTTTTCGAATATTACATTCAGATTCCCGGTAGATGCTTTAGATGCCTCCATCAGATCCTCGATCAGCTTTTTTAATCTCGCAGACTGTCTGTTTAAAACTTCCAGATATTCCAAAGCCGTAGGATTGTCAATTTCTTCCTTCTGGAGCAGGTCTGCGTAATTGATAATGGAAGTCAGCGGTGTCTTAATATCATGCGATACATTTGTAATCAGCTCTGTCTTAAAATGCTCGCTCTTTAAGCGCTCGTTTACTGCCCGGTTGATGCCGATGCCTATATCATTCAAATATTCCCCATGCTTTTTCATCTCCCAGAACATTCTGTCTGTCGGGATTCGATACCCCAGCTCGCCATTGGCGATCCGCTGTGCACCTTTCTGCAGCTTATTCATCTGCATCAGCAGCAGAATCATCACCGGATAGAGCACTATTTTTTCAATCATCCAAAAGAAGACCAACTCTGTCCAATATGGCTCGCAGACCATGATGGTAAAAAACTCCACAAAAGCAATTCCTCCCAGCACCAGCCATGCCTTCCAAAGCAGCGTCATGCTCTGCAGAATCCCCCTGACAGTATTCAGACAAAAACGCACGCAAGAAGTCAGTGCCTTCATGCACACTCTGCACATCCAATAAATCAAGGTATGCTTCCACCATTTTCCGAGCTTTATGCGCACCGCAAAGCTCATGCAGTAAGCAACTGCGATCAATATTGCCGTGATCCCTATACATAAGGTAATCACTCCAAATGACACGTAACCTGATGCCTGATTTTCAGACCACGACGTTAATCTGCTCCCGCAGAATCCAAACATCAGAAAAAGAAGGATTTCTGCAACAACTACACAGCCTAGATATACATCTAATGGTATATGGTCTAACAAACGCAGACAGATTCCCTCCTGATTCCTGCGGCAGCCTGCGGCACTCATTAAAAATGTAAAAGACAAAACTAAAACAATCGCAGATAATGCCATCAGTGCGATCGCCGGATAACGCATACGGTACGCAAAGTCTACCAGACGATAGCTCTGCCAAAACATATCATTTTCCACTACATCTTCCAGCCGCGCAGAAGGTATATACGATACCACCTTATAATGATCCGGCTCGGCCACATGTCTTTTTGCTACATAGATTTTATCATCATCAAAATAGTTAAAAATATCCTCCGTTACTTTGCCGATTCCTGCCTGTTTCAAGTTCGATATAATCTGTATGTCACTAAGACGAATCATACTTCCATGATCTAAAACAACCGCGCCATACTCCTCATTCCATTCATATCTGGCACCTTCTTCAGTCTCTTTTCTTTCCATATAAGAATTAACTAAAAGGCCATAGTCCTGATCCGGCATGTCATCCGCCGTA
>CANDMV010000133.1 GCA_947385875.1 uncultured Eubacterium sp.
ATCATGCCCTGTGGGTACATCTCACAGAAAGCATTTTTCAAACACGCTCTAGTACTGTTTATTTATGGGTCATTGATACAAGAAATGCCAGTAAATCAGCCTGCTGTCCGGTTACCATTCAGCCAGCTCCTACCGCAACCAATTTGTATGACATCCCAGATACAGATACGGACTTCTCTTATGGTACTGTTATTGCTGTTACTGCAGAATAAATGCCATTGAATGAGGTCGGCTGTATTACATAGTGTGAACCACTGAAAGGAATTTCTGTTCTTCGCAGAAATTCCTTTTTTCTTGTGCTATAAAAAGCACAGTTTACTCTCCGCCCGAATAATTTCCCCTCAAATAACAAAATATGTGTTAGAATATGATTATTGACTTCTATCATTTAAAAACATTTAAAATCCACTACAAAATCAATCAGGAGATCACAAATATGAATGAAATTATAAAATCCCTGCACAGCCGAAAATCAATCCGTGTCTTTACAGACCAGGAAATCGCCACAGAACAAAAAAATGAAATCCTCCATGCCGCAATGGCAGCGCCGACAGCCGGGAACCAGCAGCTGTATACCATACTGGACATCACAGACGACACATTAAAACAGCAGCTGTCTATTACCTGTGACAATCAGCCGTTTATAGCAAAAGCTAAAATGGTGCTCATTTTCTGCGCTGACTTTCAAAAATGGTATGACGCCTTTATCGAAGGCGGCTTACGCCCAAGAAAACCCGGAGCAGGAGACCTGATGCTGGCCGTGTCGGATGCGAATATCGCTGCGCAGAATGCAGTGACTGCTGCACACAGCCTTGGAATCGGCTCCTGTTATATCGGTGATATTATGGAAAACTGCGAGACACAAAGGAATCTGCTGCATCTGCCTGAATACGTCTTTCCAGCTGCCATGCTGGTATTCGGCTATCCAACCGCGCTGCAGCTGGAACGCACAAAGCCAGAGCGCTGCAGCTTAGAAGACATCGTACAGCAGAACCACTATCGACGCAGAGACGGCATGGAATTAAGGGCTATGTTAGAAAAAGATTCCGGCACTCTCGGCTATGACGAATGGATGAGGCGTTTCTGCAGCAGAAAATATGAGTCAGATTTTTCCAAGGAAATGAGCCGTTCAGTCAGCACTTACTTAAAAGCCTTTGGCATTCATTCATGATACCGACAGGACATTTCATTTACAAGGAGGCAGCAAATGTATTATTTAAATACAGACAATGCATATCAGCTATTTCAGGATACTGTCAACAGTTGTATAATGATGAAAATTCACTGTCATGCGTGATTACACTCTGCTATTTATATGCCAGAAAAGATTATGACATCAAACGCGAAGCAAAAAGCGGAAAGGGATATTGTGACTATCTGTTTCTGCCAAAGAAAAACGGCAAACCCGCGATTATATTAGAATTGAAAGCAAACGACATATGCAAAGAATCCCTTGGACGGATAAAAAAGAAAAATTATATTAAAGAAGCACAGATTTATGCTTCAACAATTATCATGGTCGGTATCAGCTATGATAAGAAATCTAAAACACTCATGTATGATTGAGAACCATGACATCCTTTAGATGTTCAATATATTTCAGTACAATTTTTGTTCGGATGGAGCACTTCACACTTCTAGTACTCCATCCAGACAAAAATCACCTCAGCTTCTGTGTATAAATCTCGTACACCTCCTTTTCCTGATTCAGTTTTAGCAGTGCGCTTTTATGTCCGATTCCGGCAAAGCCATAAATCATCAGCCCGTTTCCCTCCACATAATCAGCCGCATTCCTATATTCCTGCGCAGAATAAACACCCCACGGCTCCTGCAGCTTCAAAAATTTCTCCTGATCGGCGATATACTTAAGCATACTGGTAAAATGTGTTTTCATATCATCTTCATTCTGAACATCTTCATCAAAATCGACATCGTACTCATTATCATCCTGATTCCACAGCACCAGACGCGGATACTTCTCCCGATCCCATTCCAAAGAGTGAGATGATGAAAATCTGCATTGAAATCCCAGATTATTTACAGAATTTTTTTCCTGATCTCCTAAATAAACCGCACACCAGACGCTCTCAATCTGCTCCTCTTCCTCTAATTCAGACAAAAACTTTATAAATTCTTGATACGGCATCATTTTATCTAAACTCACATAAGCGATATAATTCTCCTGCTCGTCCAGCTTTTCCAAAGCTTCTGCAGCATACTGCGCACTGCCTGCCGAACAGTGATTCACCTTCCGCTCCTTTTCAATCAAATCTGTAAGCGAAGCTGTACTGCCTCCGTCCATATCATACCACGCAAATACATTGACTGCCGGGCGCTGAAGCACATTCGGGTCATATAGCGTCAGCTTATCCCTCTCAATCCTGCCTGCCAGATTTGTAATCGAATGATTATAAGTCATATTTTGTAAAATCATAATATCATAAACTCCATATCCCCTGCTCTGTACAGAGACACAGTCCCTGTTATATCCCGGCATACACAGCTCTGTATACACATAATAATCAAGCCCTGCCTGATTTCCATATGTGCCGACTGCTTTCCCTGGATTGTAGTAAAAACCATCCACGACTTTCGGCAGAAGAAATATTACAAATAGTACCAACACAAGCGTAATCATAGTAACACACAATCCCAGCTTCATAAAAGTAAATTTAATTTTTCTATTTACCTTTTTTGTAAATTCCAATTCTCTTTGCTCACTAAGCATCGGCTCCGGCACATCCATCTGCACTCCGACATCTGCTTCTAAAGACCCAAAATCACTGCCGTCTTCCCGATCAAGCAGATATTCACTGATTGCCTCGTGTTTTTCCAGATCTGCCTCTACCCGTTTTTTTTGTATTTCGTCCAGCTCATTTTTTTTATACAATTCTATTAATTCATGATACCTCATAGCCTTCCTCCTTTAAATAATTTTTCAGCTCTTTCTTTGCTCTGCAGCTTAGCACTCTCGCATTTTCCGGTGAAATCTGTAAGATCTTTGCTATTTCCCTAAGAGACATTCCGTTGAAATACTGCTGCAGCAGGATTTCTCGCTTTATGGAAGGCAGCCTTGCCATCGCACGGTATAAAATCCGGTGATCCTCCTTTTGAATCAGCCCTTCCAATATGCCGTCCCTGAAGTCTGACAGCTTCTCCTTCCCCGCAGCTCCTTCTTCCACGAAAGACAGGCTCCGTTTTTCTCTTTTCACCTCATTCAGACATAAGTTTCTGGCTACCAGATAAAGCCATGCCCTCATGTTTGAATGCTGCGCGGATAGTGACAGCAGCGCTTTTACAAATGTTTCCTGCAGCAGGTCTTCAGCCATATAATAGCTGCCGCATATGGAATATAAATAGAGAAGGATTTCCCTGCCATAAATTTCATACAACTGCTGCAATATATGTTTATCCAAATCCTTACACCTCCCCTTCATGCACCAGCGATCATTAAAGCTTGACAATGACCCCGGCTACAAACGCTGTTATCCAAACGCCAATAAATCTGGAACAACCTTCTGCTCGCGAGTATCATTCCTGACGGCGCATAATATGCATATATTTATTATTTTCGTATTTACTTATATAACAACCGAGTCAGCAGAATGTTACACAAAAATTTTCATTACAATTCAAAATGAAATGCAGCAATGACAACTCCACGTCCGCTTAAGCAGTTTTTGACAGCATTGCAGCTATTTTCTCATATTTTAAAAATAGATTATACTCTCGACACTGTGTGACAAGTTATTTAAACGATTGGTATTACACTGATGCTCACAGAAGACAAATGAAACAGCCGGTCAGTATACCAGAAGGTATCCCCGGCCCGGTAAGCTTCCCATAAAGCAAGAAAGGCAGAAAAATACAAATAAAAGGCGGTAGACGAGATGAAATTAGAAAAAGAAATTGTACCATTTTACATAGAATGGGTGAATGAAGATCTGGAAAAAAACCGGAAAATGCGTGATGATTGCCTATGTGAAATTATCAGGATCTGTCGGACGGCAAAAGGCGATGCCCTGCCAGAAGCTAACGATCATTTAGAACAGCTAAACGAAAAAATAGACAATTTCAGGCAGCTGGTAGATTATGCAAATTATGTGAAATCTGATGCGGAAAATCATCTGAGGTTCTGTGAATATTAAAACAACGGGCTGTTCACAAAAGGTTTCCTTCCTTTTGAAACAGCCCGTTCATAGATTTTATTCCCTCACCTTCTGCCTGATTATGCCATTCAATTCGCCATAATCAAAATCCCAATAAAAAGAACCATTCCTGCCGCACCCGCCAGCAGCACTGCATTCAGAATCCTATCAGCCTTATCCTTAAACAGCAGCAGAAAAATCCCATAAATTCCAATCCCTGCCGCACCTCCTGCCGTATTCGTAATCAGATCTGTAATATCGCTCGCCCCTGCAGCAAACACATACTGCAGCACTTCCAAAGCAATGCTTGTGAAAAAAATAGGTGCCAGCTGCATAAAAAACACAGACATCCTGCTGCCGGACGGGGAATGAAAACATAATCCCTCCCGCCCCAGCATACACACAAATACACCATATGGAAGAAAGATTAAGACATTGCCTATCATCTCTGAGACATTCAGCCTGTCATTAATAATCACAGATTCCGCAAACGGTATCAGGTTTATACTGCGGAACACCCCGAACTGCTGAAAAGAAAACTGCATTTTAAATAAGATAATCCATACCACAGCCAGAAAATACAAATAAAACAATCCCAGTGTAATTTTTTTTGATTCCATATATCCATCCTTTCCATAAACAATGTACAAATACATCAAAAGAATTTCTATAGGTTTCCAGTACTGGCACAACGACATTTTGACTAACCCTATCAGCCGCAATGCTTTTATATATGGCTTGTGGACAATCATATTAGTTCAAATATCAATGTGCCAGTACACTAGTAAGCCACTGTTCGATACGTCAAACGCATTTCTACAGCTCATATCCAATTCTATCATCCATATACTGATACACCCGGACAATCCTACAGTCTGTGTTCACACAGATAGTCATACAAGTCATCCGAAATATACCCAAGCTCATGCAGTGCTGCAGTCAGATGCGAATACGCCGAATTCAGCCAGATTTCTGCGATTCCATCCTTTGGAGCTGTTTCCACGTCCCAGGTATCATTATAAAATGACAAAAATCCCTGCTCATCCCTGACATCCAGCTGCAGATTTCCCCATCCGCTTACCACGTCCTTCTCATCATCAAAATAGAAATTCCCATCCTCTGCATCCTGAATCACTGCCTGATACAGTTTTTTCGCATCTGCTTCTGTTAACCGAATCTGCGATTCCGTCTGGTCGAGATCGAGATCACCCGCATCATAATCATCTGGGCTATAAAGATCTATCGTACCGCCAAAGATATCTATATCAGGATAATGTATGCCAAAATACTGTTTTAAAACTGAATCCGACTGCTTTGCGTATGCATTTACCTGCGCTGACACACTGCCTGCCTCTTCGGACTCCAGTATCGTATAACTTCTGCGTATGGAAGAGCCGTCTTTCAAATAATACGTTATATAAGCATTTTCCGTGCTTGTTTCAATAAAATCCAACGACTCAAACTCCTTTTTCGAATCTATAATCTGTGAATGTATCTCTCTTACCCAAGAAATGTCTTTCTCATCCACCGCATACATATTCAAACGCCCTGCCATCATCTGCACCCGATCAATCTCTTCCGCTGCCGGAACGTAGCTTTCAATCCCAAAAATATCTGCGTTCAGCCCAATATAGCACACGCACATTACCGCCGTATAAATGATACACTCCCTGATCCTTTTTGCCTCAAACACACGCACGGTCTTATCAAGCAGCATCTGGACAATGAAAAAAGCAACAGCGCCGATGATCAGCCCGCTGACCAGCACTACCACAAACTGACTGTTATACAGCATACTGCTGATAAACAAAGCTCCCAGCGCGGATGTACATATTGCCACTCCCCAGCGGAAAATCGGTTTCAGCCATCCAACTGTGATCACATCCCCCGCCGTCTCAATATGTTTTTTCTGATAAGCAGCCACTGCAATTACCGTAAATAGAACTGCCACAGCAAAATAAACAGCCAGCTGCTTTCCTCCAGCCATAGAATATTCATAATGTCCTGACTGTTCTGCAGTTATCATTACGATGTTTCTCGACATATAGATAATCGGCGTCAATTCTCCGATCGTATTGCGAATCATTCCCACTACGCCATAACAAACCGTCTCCAACATTGCCTGAAAAATCATTATGCAGCCTCGGTACAAAAAGTTCAGAATCACATACAGTACCGGTACCGCGACAATATTTCCCACAAACATCAATACACATACAGACATGCTGAAGAAAAACAGATTCTCCACAAACGTCACAACAATCCATAACAGCCAGCATTTCATCACCGCCGCTATAGGCGCACCATAAGAAAACCCGATCAGCATGGTTAATATCGACGCAAAAATCTGTGGAACCGTCAAAAATATCATCCCAGTGATATAATTCGTACATAACAGGCTCATCCTGCTGACAGGATACGTATGCATCATATTCGAGTTTCTGCCGGAAAATAAATAAGAAAATAAAAACATTGCCGTAATCAGTGCCGCTGCCGCATACAGCGGCACGAATGCTCCCTGGCTCCATATATGTTCGATCACAGTTTGCTCTACTAAGACTGCCCTTTTATTCGCTTCAGTTTCGATAATCCACTGTGCATTCACTGTATAATAAAAAATCAGCGGCAGCAGTGCCAGATACAGAACGATAAGCCCCGCCCAGAGTCCTATATTGCCGGACAGATTCCGCTTAAATACTGCTTTATTAAATAAGGATGTCTTTGACTTCATATTCGGCTCCTCCCAGCTCATAGATAAAGATTTCCTCCAATGTCAACGGAAGTATATCCAATAAAATCGGATGAAAAGAAGCAATCTGTGCCCGCAGCAGCTCCTGATCTCCCCGGATAATCAGCGTATGCACCCTGCCGGCTCTCGCCTTATGCAGGATTTCCATATTTTCCGGAAATACCGGCAGCTCTTCCGTCTCAAAAGCTACCTGTATCTTAGATACGCTTCCCTGAAGGTCATCCAGTGATTTTTCCATCATTACTCTGCCATGATGCATGATTCCTACATGGTCGCAGACATCTTCCAGCTCACGCAGATTATGCGACGATACCAGCACCGTCGTGCCATGCTCGGCGACATCCGACATTAAAAGGCTCCATACCTGCCTGCGCATAACCGGATCGAGTCCGTCCACCGGCTCATCTAAAATCAGCAGCTTCGGACGGCAGCAGATTGCCAGCCAGAACGCAGCCTGCTTCTGCATACCTTTGGAAAGCCTGCGTATCGAATGCTTCAGATCTACTGACGGAAAGCACTCCTGAAGCCGGACGAATAAATCCTGATCGAATCTCGGATACAGATCTTTATAAAACTTCATCATGTCTTTGAGATTCGCCTGATTAAAATAAAAAATATCATCCGGGATGTAAGCAATCTCCTCTTTGACCTGAGCATTTTCATAGACGATCTGTCCATCCACCCGGATCTCGCCCTCATCCTGACGGTACGCGCCTGTGATATGACGTATAATTGTTGACTTTCCAGCACCATTCGGCCCTACCAGTCCGTAAATCGCACCGCGCTTTACATGCAGGTCGACCTGGTCTAATGCCTTGAACCGGCCAAACCTCTTTGTTACATTAATGACTTCTATCATGGAATCCGGTATAGATTCTGTATTTGATTTTTCCCTTGATTCCATGTCTGATCTTTCTCCCGCTTCTGCGCTTGAACTTTCCATAGCTTTATGATTCATTTTCCTTGTTGCTTCTGCGTTTGATTTGTCTGTATCTATTTTATTTGTATTCTCTATAGATCCTGCCATATTACTGCACCTCCCTGCCAGTTTGTTTCATGATTATACTTGCAAGCGCTATGATTTGCCATGGTTATTGCCCGCATATGTCCACGAGCGCCAATGAATCCGGAAAAGCTTTTTGCTCGCGGGTATAATTCAGCCAGCCTTTTAACTTCTCCGCTGCCGTTTTTAAGATTTGTCATTTTCTGGCTCCTCCCTGATGCAGCTGATCGATCCTCTTTTTCAGTTCGTCTGGATCATATTTAAGATACAGCAGTTCTGTAACCGCCTCGTCAAACTGCTTCTGCAGTTCCTGCTGCCTGCCGGAGTTGACATCGCTTAACGGAGCTGCAAAGCTGCCCCTGCCAGAGATCGTGTATATATATCCTTCCTGCTCCAGCTCTCGATACGCTTTTTGAATTGTATTCGGATTTATGGCAAGCTGGCTGGCTAATTCCCTGACACTCATCAGCTTTTCATCCTGCCTTATGGCGCCGGAAAGCACTAGTTTTCGCAGGCCGTCTTTGATCTGTTCGTAGATCGGCCTTGCGTCACGATAATTTAATTCTAGCATATAATCCTCCTCCTTTCTATCAAACGCTGCGTTATTTTTATGCAGACGCTTTATTCTATCTATAAATCATAAAAATGATATGATTTTATGATTCAGGTAAATGCTGCAATTTACATTAGAATAAGCTGGCAAATGCTGCAGCAGACCAGAAATGCGGATGCTGTAAGTATTCAGACCCATCCATGTAAACAGCAGCCATTTCACCTCCTGCCTGTCACGGCAGATGTGTGTGGTGTGATGTGTAGTATGATGTATTGCATGTATCGTGTGTATTACAACTACTAGTACACAATAGCATAAAAAAATAAATTTGTCAATCATAAACTTTCCATAGATCTGTCAAGAGGTAACAGTTCAGCCCAGTACTTTGCATTAACTGCAAAGTACGTAACAGACCGGACGCTGGGAGCGGGAATCCGTCCGGTCTGCCGGCGGCTTTGGAAGAATGCCAGAAGCCCTTAGTATTCTGAACAGCAAAAGTATCTGCAATCACAGGAAGCTCTCTGCCCCAGCCTTCCTCGGAATCAGCCGGATAACAATAGAAAATTCCCCATACATCGTTGTCAAACGCTTTCAATCCAGCATGATAGATCATGTCTCCTTCTTGTTTCCTCTTATCATGATTCTTCTCTGTCAAATAACCTTTGTCCTCCAATTCCTGATCTATAGCCTCTATGGACTCGCCTTCAAAATGCTCGACCCAGAGCATAACCTGCTCATTTACAGCTGCTGCCCATAGACTGGAATCCGTCTGCTGCCATTCATCAACAGGCAGATAAATCACATATCCATTCTCTTCTGCAGCTGCGGCCTGTTTTTGTTCTTTATCTTCATTTTCTATTTTTTTACCTATATCCTTTTTTGTACTGGCAGAACAGCCTTCTAGCATCCCCAGACTAATTATTAAAATAACACCACTTTACAACTTTATAAATGATACCCATGCTTCTGAATCAGCTGTTTTAAAGCCTTAACTATGGCATTTGATTTTATCTGGGTTTCGATATTTTCCACGAAAATGGCATAAAATACCTGTTGCCGGATCTGTTCACTGAGTGTAAACCGAAATTCTTGTACGCTTTCCGCGCGGTATTCTGCAAATGATTCATCCTGGTACGGAAGCAGCTTCATTGCGCAGTATGCTATATTGATTAGATTAACCAGCATCTCAATCCCTTTGCGGCTCCGTACCATATAGCTGCATAATGACCAGAAAGTTTTCTGTTCGTAATAACTAACCTCAATGTTCCATCGAAAAGAATACAGCATTAAAGGGATAAACTGCATGTGGCTGCTTCCCGTCTGGTTCAGAGGGGATTTTTCCTGCCATGCGCAGAACATCTGCAGCTGTTCCGGGAAAATTGTACTGAAAAAAAGACGCCTGCAGCCAGAATCCTTTTCCGGGGACGTAACATACGCCAGAACCTGCCTTTTGCCAAAAATATTTGTAAGGACACGGCGCACTGCCATGTAATAATCCCCAAATTTTTCATCAGACAGCGCAAAATCATCATGTATGGAAAGCCTTTTGCCATGTGACGCAGGGCGGCCCCTCTTCCCGGTCCGCTGCGGCGCCAGGTCATAAATAACGGAATCAGACCTTGCATTCCCAATAAGGTCAAGGTTGTCATATTCGTCCACAATGGAAACAAGGCTCTTTTTTGCATACCAGCTGTCGCACAGGATGACCACATTCTTCTTTTGGGTAAACTCCGGCATAACCTGCCGCACCATGGCTGCGGCCGGTTCCAGTTTGGATTCCTTTTTCTGCCACATGCGGTATCCAAGCGGAACGGCAAGGTAATGGATTTTTCTTTTGTCCCATACCGGCACGCAGAGCATTACGCTTACAAAGCAGTGCCCGTTCAGGTAATTTGAGCCGTTGTGCGCGGCATGGTCAAAGAGCTTCGAAACATCTTCAAACTTTGTGCCGAATTTTGAAGCCATTGTGTCGTCCATACAGAGAAAAGCCGGCTGTGTGTCCAGGTTTTCGGGAATAAGCTTCAAGGCCATGCCCGAAGCGGCATTCATGAACCCGGAATAATCAGCCTTTGCATAGGAGCATGCATAGTAAAAAGCATTCAGGGATTTTTTTGTAATGCCGGATAAAAAGCGCCTGTACAAGGAACGGATGGAACCAGCGGATTCCATAGCCGGGATAGACAGCACAAGTAAAAACAGGGTTTCAATTGTCGGCATGGAAAAAGTCCTGAAGTAAATATAAAAATAACGGTACAGTCTACCAATTAAATTGTTTTCGTTGTATAATAAGTCTGACGTACAAGGTCACTCTCTTTCGTATAGTTTTTTGGCAAACTTATTATACACGAGAAAGAGCCTTGTGCGTTATTTTATTTTCAAAAAGTTGTAAAGTGGTGTAAGTATAATATACCATAAGTCTAACTTATTTTCCATGATTTTTAGCCGGAATCCCTTGTTTTCAGCGATTTTCCCAATATTCTGTTCATGCCCTTTGTATCAAATAAGCGGTTTACATTTCCGTAAAATGTCGTATATTCTCAAAGCCGTTCCTTTTTGCGTAGTCCTCTAAAAGCCGCTTCCGGTTGGAAATGCTGTTGCTCTCGGCCTGCAGTTCGTCATCGTGCTACAGACGCTCGTACAGCGCCGTAATCTCTTGCTGTGCCATTTCTTCTCCTTTCCGCCGGAACGCTGATGTTTACAATTTTCCGGCAGGTCTTATGTAATCTGATTAATAAGTCTCTTACAGCTTACACCACCCGCCGCAAGTTTGTATTTGCGGTACTGCTTGACCGCAAAATGCTCCATGTCTTTTTCTTCCAGTCGTTCAAACATAAGGTCTACCGGGTTCTGAAAGTCCTCGTCGTCCTCGCGGGCTTCACTGGCATTTATCATTTCAAGCAGCGTCGTGAAATTCTTCTCATCCTCCGGGGCTTCATACCATATGTAGCCGATTAGCGCGGTGTAGTAGAGCTTTTCTGCCTTTACCCAAAATCCTCGCCGGATTTTTCCCCGTCGCCTTTGGTGATGGCGATAATGGTATTAACTAACTTCAAAATGTCCTTTTCGCTGCGCAGATAGGCAAAGGGATTGTATTTCATGGATTTTTTGAAGTTAATCGTATTCAGCACTTTTATTCGGTACCCATACCGCTGTAACATTTTCCCCGTTTCCAGAATCAGTGTGCCTTTTGGCGGCGTTTGTAAAGGACATAGTGCGGATTTCTCCAAAAAAATTTTTTCAGGCGTTCACTTCACGCTTTATCAGGCGCTTTATCTTATCCTCCATGGTCTCCGTGCTGGTCTTGCTGAAATGGAATGATACTTCATAGGCGGTCCTTCCAATCTTTTTCACAAGTGCCGGGGCGGTTTCCTGCTCCATAACTGCCGGGACGGATATTGCTGTTTCAGGTATGATCTTTTTATTGCTCATGGGGTATATGCTCCTTTTCCGGACGGTCCGCCGTGGTAGCCATGGAACCGTCCCTGTTGTCATTTTCGGGTTTCATTTCGGGGAGACAATCCCCCTCGCCGCCTCTTTGGTAGCCGCCGCCTTTTCCTCCCGGAAGTTCCTGCCGGAGAAAAGGACAGGGGCGCACCGCTCCATGATGCGGTCATAGATTCTGGCGTGGGCCAGGTCGGGCGGGTTTTTAATCTCTTCCAGTTTCAGGTTGGTCGTGACGATCAGCGGCTTCCTGCTCCTGTACCGGCTGTCAATGACAAGGAATATCTGCTCCAAAGCATACTCCGTATTCCGTTCCACTCCCAGGTCGTCCAGGATCAAAAGGCTGTAATCGTCAAGGGCGGAGATAAACGCCGCCCGGTCCTCGGCAAACATCCCGGTCAGCCGGTTCAGGATAGAGGGGATATTCGTCATGAGTACCGGTATGTCCTGGTCGATCAGGGCATTGGCGATACATCCGGCAAAGAATGATTTCCCCGTCCCCACGTCTCCGAAAAGCAGAAGGCCGGTATTCTCCCGGTATGCTTCCTTCCAGTTCCCCACATAGGCACGGGCCTTCTCCATGAGCGGGTTCTGGCCGTTGTCATTGGCAAAAGTAAAATCATGGAGATAGCGGTCCTGCAGGCCCTGCGCCCTCCTGCGCCGGATGCTCTCCATGAGCGCCCTCTGTTCCTCGGCGGCCTTCCTCTGCTTCTCGGCCTCCTGCTGGCAGGGGCAGACACAGCGGGGCATGAGGTAGCTGTGCCGGAGCGGGTCGGGGAGGACGGTCTGCCGCCTCCCTCCGCATTTCTTACAGTGGATAAGGCCATCAGAATGGTCTATGTATTCGTCCTCCGATAATTCCGTATCTCCGGCGGCTTTGTCAATAAATGCCCGGACAGCCTCGTTGATCTCGATCATATGGTGTCTCCCTCCTTTACGGTATAATCCCGGTTCCTTGTTGGCGGCGCTGCCCCTTTCCTGTCCGCACCCACCCAGCGCCGGATTGTGGCGGCATGGTTCTTATAGCTCTTTCCGGTAGATGCCATATATTCGGACAGCCGCTCCACATAGCTTTCCCACAAGTCCGGCAGTTCCCTTTTCAGTTCTGCCAGGTCTTTTTCCGACAGGACCACATTCTGGTAGCGTCCGCAGGTACGGGTAGCCTGTCCCTTTTCTATCTCTCTCTTTATCTCTATCTCTTTCTCTATCTCTAACTCTATCTCTGGTGGACGAATGTCGGACAAATGTCCGCCACGCTTTTTCTGCTCCCGCAAAGCCATCCGTGCCTGCTTCTTCCGCTCGCCCTCGGTGGAGGACTGGCCGATCAGCAGCTCAATGTTGCTCATGTAATAGGCCCCGTCCGTCATAAGCTCCACAAACCCTAACTGCAGATAGATTTTCAGGGCACGCTCCACGGTCCCCATCTGCTGGCGGGTGAGGGTGGCGATCATCTGCGGTGTGTAGGGGATGTTCTCGTCAAG
>CANDMV010000134.1 GCA_947385875.1 uncultured Eubacterium sp.
GCTTTGATCGTAAGCTCGAAACGGATCTGGTCGTTGCCTTTGCCGGTCGCGCCGTGACAGATTGCGGCTGCGCCTTCCTTGCGGGCAATTTCTACCAGACGTTTTGCAATTCCCGGACGTGCCATAGAAGTTCCGAGGAGATACTTATTCTCATATACGGCGCCTGCCTGCACGCATGGAATGATGTAGTCTTCGCAGAATTCGTCAGTGATGTCTTCGATATATAATTTCGCTGCTCCGGACAATTTCGCCCGTTCCTCCAGGCCGTCCAGCTCGCTTTCCTGTCCGCAGTCAACACAGCAGCAGATTACTTCATAATCATAGTTTTCTTTCAGCCACGGAATGATCGCTGTTGTATCCAGTCCGCCTGAGTATGCTAAAATAACTTTTTCTTTCATAAAAGTAATGTCCTTTCTTTCTTAATTGTCATTTTTCGTTTTTCACACGAATAATGTATGCTTATTGAAAAAATGCTATTGTTTTTCAATAATATATAGAATTGCACAAGAATAAATATACAACACATGGTGTATAAACGCAAGCTATAAAATATGCAGAAAATATTTATAAATATACATAAAAAATATACATTTTGACAAGGAAAAATGATTGCGCTTATAGGGAGAATTTCACTAAAATCCTTATATTAACGAGAAAATGTAAAAAAATAATAAACCTCTGGGTAAAATTCATAAATAGTTAAAAATTTGCAAAATGTATAAATATACAGTATAAAAGAAAAAATTGCATAAAATACTTGTGCTTTTTCATCATTTATATTAGTATGTATGTGGCTGCTGATTTTAATGAACGACCCTGCAGCAAGCTGTTGGGTATCAAAAACAACCTCGCATTGCTCGGTATTAGTTTGTCACGCAGCAGAAATGTGGGGAAATCAGACCCAGAGAGATTAAAAATAAATTAGCTGATAGAAAATATAAGGAATTTATATTTATTTAAGGAGATTATTTTATAGAGGTGAGATTATGATAAAAGCAGGAATTATAGGCGCCACCGGTTATGCAGGTGCTGAGTTGGTAAGGATTTTATTAAGGCACAAACAGGTCGAGATTCAATGGCTTGGCTCCAGAAGCTATGTAGATCAAAAATATGCATCTATTTATCAAAATATGTTTGAAATAGTTCAGGGAACCTGTCTGGATGATAATCTGGACGAGCTGGTCAGTCAGGCAGATGTCGTATTTACTGCAACGCCGCAGGGATTTTTGGCATCGGTCATGAAAGAGGAGTATCTGGAGAAGGCCAAATTCATTGATTTAAGCGCTGACTATCGTCTCAAAGACATCGATGTCTATGAGCACTGGTATCAGATCAAGCATAAATCCCCGCAGTTTGTGGAGGAGGCGGTATATGGTCTGTGTGAGATCAATCGGGAAAAGGTGAAAAGCGCAAGACTCGTGGCAAATCCGGGCTGCTATACGACCTGTTCAATTCTGACGGCATATCCGCTGGTAAAAGAAGGGCTGATCGATTTGGATACGCTGATTATAGATGCAAAGAGCGGTACATCCGGGGCAGGGAGAGGCGCGAAGGTAAATAATCTCTTCTGCGAGGTTAACGAAAATATAAAGGCTTATGGCATTACCACGCACAGACATACGCCTGAGATCGAAGAACAGCTGGGCTATGCAGCCGGAAGGAAGATCAAGGTCAGCTTTACGCCGCATCTGGTTCCGATGAACCGGGGAATTCTGGCGGTGGAATATGCGTCATTAGTGAAGAATTCAGACGGAAGCCTGCCGACAGACGTTCAGATTCGTAATGCTTATAAAAAATACTATGAGCATGAAAAATTTATCCGTCTGCTCGAACCGGATGTATTTCCAGAGACAAGGTGGGTAGAAGGCAGCAACTATGTAGACATAAACTTTAAAATTGATGAACGTACCGGACGGATTATTATGCTGGGGGCTTTGGATAATCTGGTGAAAGGCGCGGCAGGCGCGGCTGTGCAGAATATGAATCTGCTGTTCGGTCTGCCTGAGACAGAAGGACTGGATTTCGTGCCGCTGTTTCCATAAAAACGCCGGTAACAAGACTTCAGAATGAAAATTAACAAAGATAAAAATATCTTCCGTGTGATTGCCTAAAATAATATGGCAGGTTTTATCGCTCGTAAGTAAATAAAGAAAGGAAAGCCGGCTGCCGTATAATAAACGTAACAGGTCAGCTTGTGTGAGCTGTTACTGATAAGCGGCTGTACGGCATGGGAGCAGATATGCAGCAGGAAATACAAATCAGGGAAATGCACCTGGAAGACTACGGACAGGTACGCGCGTTATGGATGACGATCAAGGGATTTGGAATCCGTTCGCTTGACGATTCGAAGGAAGGCGTAGAGAGGTTTATCCGAAGAAATCCATCTACAAGCGTGGTGGCTGTGGACAGTGGACGTGTGATCGGTGCGATTTTGTGCGGACATGACGGCAGACGCGGATGTTTTTATCATGTATGTGTCCATGAGGATTACCGCAAGCGGGGAATCGGTAAGTCAATGGCGGTATTTGCAATGAAAGCGCTGCAGAGAGAGCAGATTAACAAAGTATCTCTGATCGCGTTTAAAAGCAATGAGGTCGGCAATCATTTTTGGAGAAGTGTCGGATGGACATTTCGCGAAGATTTAAATTATTATGATTTTACATTGAATGATGCGAATATCACAGAGTTTAATAAATAAGTATGGTGCTGGTCAATGACTGTGTTGGTCGCAGTGTTTTGGATTGTTACAGTTCATTAGAAATATCATGAGTATCGATACCAGCAAACGATATGGTTTGCAGGACACCGATAGACTTGGAAAACTCTTGCGTTTGCAGGAATTATATAAATCTGAAATAACTGATGATAAATAATTTTAAATAATTACAGAAGGAAGGTAGAACATATGGAACAGCATATGATGGATGAGCTGCTGAAAAAAGCGTCTGTATTAGTAGAAGCGCTGCCTTATATCCAGAGGTTTAACCGTAAGATCATCGTAGTAAAATACGGCGGCAGCGCAATGATTGATGATCAATTAAAACGCAGTGTGATCGAAGATGTGACACTGCTAAAATTAGTCGGCTTTAAGCCGATTATCGTACATGGCGGAGGCAAGGAAATCAGTCGCTGGGTGGAAAAATCCGGCATGGAGCCGAAGTTTGTAAGCGGTCTGCGCGTGACAGACGAGCCGACGATGGAAATCGCTGAAATGGTGCTTAATAAAGTCAATAAGTCACTGGTACAGCTGGTAGAGCAGCTGGGGGTTCTGGCAGTGGGCATCAGCGGCAAGGACGGCGGTATGCTGAAGGCTGTAAAAAAATATGCCGATGGTGCGGACATTGGATTTGTCGGAGAAGTCGAAAAGGTCAATCCCAAAATATTGTATGACCTTTTGGAAAAAGATTTCCTGCCGATTGTAGCGCCGATTGGAATGGATAGTGAGGGAAATACCTACAATATCAATGCCGACGATGCGGCATGTGCGATTGCAAGAACGGTATCCGCAGAAAAGCTGGCATTTTTAACTGATATTGAAGGAGTATACAAAGACCCGGAAGATAAATCCACACTGATATCTGAACTGACAATATCAGAAGCTGACACATTGATAGGCAGTGGATATATCGGCGGAGGTATGCTGCCGAAATTAAATAATTGTATTGATGCGATTAAAAACGGCGTATCCAGAGTGCATATATTGGACGGCAGGATCGCGCACTGTCTGCTGCTGGAAATCTTTACCAATAAAGGAATCGGCACGGCGATTATCGGAGATAAGGAGACAAAATATTATCATGGCGGAAAATAGGAATAAAAATATGAATGAATATATGACGGAAGCGGAGCAGATCATTCTGCATACATATAATCGTTTTCCGGTTGTATTTGAGCGAGGAGACGGCGTACATCTATATAATATGCAGGGAAAAGAATATCTGGATTTTGCAGCCGGAATCGGGGTTATGGCGCTCGGCTACAACAATGCTGCATATAATGAAGCGCTGAAGGCGCAGATCGATAAGCTGCTTCATACATCTAATCTATACTATAATACCCCCATTATTGAAGCTTCAAAAAAAGCCTTGAAGGCATCCGAAATGGACCGCATTTTCTTTACGAACAGCGGTGCAGAGGCTGTAGAAGGAGCCTTAAAGGCAGCGAAAAAATATGCTTATACAAGAGATGGACATGCCGGACATGAAGTGATTGCCATGTGGCAGTCATTCCACGGAAGGAGCATCGGGGCATTATCGGTCACTGGGAATGAGCACTATCAGGAGCCTTTTGAACCATTAATGAGCGGTGTACGTTTTGCTATGCTGAATGATTTGGACAGTGTGAAGGAGCAGATTACAAAAAAAACCTGTGCCATTATATTAGAAACCATTCAGGGAGAGAGCGGCATTCATCCGGCCTCACAGGAATTTTTAGAAGGTGTGCGCGCATTGTGTGATGAGCATGATATCCTTTTGATTCTGGACGAAATCCAGTGCGGCATGGGACGTACCGGACAGATGTTCGCATGGCAGCGCTATGGCGTAAAGCCTGATCTGATGACATCGGCAAAAGCGCTTGGCTGCGGCGTTCCGGTAGGCGCATTTCTTATGACAGAACGCGTAGCAGAAAAATCCCTGGCACCCGGAGATCATGGTACGACATACGGAGGCAATCCATTTGTAGGAGCAGCAGTCAGCAGAGTGTTTGATTTATTTGAGTCCATGCATATTTTGGACAATGTCTCAAAAGTATCTGCGTATCTGGAGCAGCAGCTTGATACAGTCGTGCAGAAATATGATTTCTTAACCGAACGCCGCGGTATGGGACTGATGCAGGGGATCGCCACGACGAAAAAAGCCGCAGATATATCAGCAAAAGCGCTGGAAGAAGGACTGGTTATCATTACCGCAGGCGCTGATGTGATTCGTATGCTTCCGCCGCTGATTATTACAGAAGCTGATGTAAATGAGATGATTGATAAGTTTACAAAAGCTTTGGAGCGCGTCTGACAATTCTTCCCAAAGGCTTAAGTGTTTTACAATCCAATGTGGAATCTGATGGGATGTGTGAGATAAAAGCTTAGATAATTTAGAAATCATTAAAACAAATAGACGAAGCAGCACGAGGATATGTGGGAGGACGAACCTACAAAAGAATTCTTGATTTTGCAGTACCTCAAATTCTGAATTATTTCTGAAAATTTATAAATGCTATTGAAATACTTAAAAATTTCCGATAAAATAAACGATAGGCATTGAGGGACTCCTTTTCAATATTTCATTATGAAAGAATGAAAGAAGAGGAGAATGCATATGAATAAACAAAAGATCAAAGCATACATGTTTTTGTTATGGGCTGCTTTTAGCATCAGCGGCTGTTCCGGCAGCAGGAATTCTTCACAGATGTATCTGGAAGCAAAGACGCAGGAAGATTCGTCTGCACAGGCAGATGACGAGATCAGGTCAAATCAGAATCAATCATCGAAATCGGACGGCAGGTCAAATCAGGATCAATCATTGAAATCAGACAGCGGGTCAGAGCAGGATCAATCATCAAAATCGGACGGCAGGCTGAAGCAGGAAAAAAGCCTGGATGGAAAAGCTGATGCCGGTATACCGCATGACAGCATGGCAGGTGCAGAGGCTGAAAACAGCACCTGTTTTGTCTATGTCTGCGGTGCGGTAAAGCGCGCAGGTGTATTTGAGCTGCCTTCAGGAAGCCGTGTATATGAAGCGATTGCACTCGCAGGCGGGTTTTGCAGGAATGCATATGAAAAAGGCATTAATCAGGCCCGACAGATTCAGGACGGCGATATGATTGAAGTGCTGACTAAAAAAGAACAAAAGGAACTGGAGCGGGATTCATCCGTTGGAGCGTCAAGTGCAGGTTCTGCGGGAGTGAATGTTTCGGATGAAAGCAATGCAGGCACTGCCGCTGACAGTCTGATTGACATTAATACAGCAGATGCTGCGCAGTTAAAGACTCTGAACGGGATTGGAGAGGCAAAAGCAGCCAGTATCATTTCTTACCGTGAGAGCAGCGGAGGATTTTCAGCTATAGAAGAAATCAAGAACGTGAGCGGTATCGGAGAAGGTGTGTATGCTAAGATTCAGGATAAAATAAAAGTTAGCTGATAGGTAATGGGTCAGCCTGTTTGAGCTGTTACGCTGATAGTTGGCGATGGAGGTTAGCATGGCAAAGAAGGTTCTGGTTGTTGATGATGAGAAGCTGATAGTAAAAGGAATCCGGTTTAGTCTGGAACAGGACGGCATGGAAGTGGATTGTGCGTATGACGGTGAGGAAGCGCTGCAGAAAGCGACTGGTGGTTTATATGATATGATCCTGTTGGATTTGATGCTACCTAAAATAGATGGTATGGAAGTCTGCCAGAGAATCAGGGAGTTTTCTGATGTACCGATTGTCATGCTGACAGCCAAAGGCGATGATATGGATAAAATTCTGGGACTGGAATACGGCGCGGATGATTATATAACGAAACCGTTTAATATACTGGAGGTAAAGGCGCGGATTAAGGCAATCATGCGCAGGATGGGCAAAAAGAAGGTAGTAGAAGAGCGTGTCCATATGATTGAAGACGGCGATCTTAGAATGGACTGTGAGAGCCGGCGACTGTTTATTCAGGAACGGGAAGTCAATCTGACGGGCAAGGAATTTGAACTGCTGGAATTATTAGTGAGAAATCCCAATAAGGTGTACAGCCGCGAGAAGCTGCTGAACCTTGTATGGGGCGTTGACTATCCGGGAGATGTGCGTACAGTAGATGTCCATGTGCGCCGGATGCGTGAGAAAATCGAAAAGAATCCAAGCGAGCCAAAATATGTCCATACAAAATGGGGAGTCGGATATTATTATCATGGCTGATCGGAGTCATAATGAATAGAAAAAAGAAAATCAGGGATTATTTTAAAAGCCTGAAGTTCCGTCTGCTGCTTGTACTGCTGCTTTTTGGGCTGGCGCCGATGATGCTTATGCAGTTTTTTGTTATCAGAGGCTATGAGAAACGGGCGATTAACGTAAGAGTGGTAGATATTCTGTCTCAGTCTAAGATTCTGGCTGATCAGATCTCTGCCTATGGCTATCTGGAGGATAATACAAATGAAATAGTCAATAAGCAGTTCGAGCAGCTGTCCAATATTTATGATGGCAGGATTCTGGTAATAGACAGAGCTTTTCAGATACACAAGGATACGTATGATATAGACAGCGGTAAAATTATTATATCCGAGGAAGTCGTAAAATGTGTTCAGGGGCAGGATGTAACGAAGTATGATTCTGTCAACGGATTTATAGAAGTGGCGGTGCCGGTGCGGCAGGCGCTTGGCGATGAGGTCATAGGGGTCATGCTGGTGAGTGTTTCGACGGATGTAACACAGACACATATTGCTTATCTGAAACAGATCGGCTTTATCGTTTCTCTTACCGCTGGAGTGGTCTGTGTGGTGCTGGCGGTTCTTATTTCTTCACTGCTTGCAAAGCCGTTTATACAGCTGTCCAAGTCGATTGATGAGATTCAGGCAGGATATGGCGAGGATGAGTTGATGATTCATACGTATTCAGAGACGGAGCTTATTTGTGAGAGAACAAATGAGCTGTTGGAGCGCATGAAGGTATTGGATGACTCCCGACAGGAATTCGTGTCCAATGTCTCCCATGAGCTGAAAACGCCCCTTACTTCCATGAAGGTGCTGGCGGATTCTCTGAATATGCAGGAAAATGCGCCTTTAGAGCTGTATAAGGAATTTATGCAGGATATTACAAATGAGATTGACAGAGAGAATAAAATCATCACAGATCTGCTGTCGCTTGTAAAAATGGATAAGTCAGCGGACAGCCTGAATATCGCGTCATTAAATATTAATGACCTGTTAGAGCTGATTCTGAAGCGTCTGCGTCCGATTGCAGAAAAGAAGCATGTAGAGCTGGTAATGGAGAGCTTCCGTCCGGTTACGGCGGAAGTAGATGAGGTCAAGCTGACGCTTGCAATCTCCAATCTGGTGGAAAATGCGATCAAATATAATTCTGAAAATGGATGGGTGCATGTATCGTTAAACGCGGATCATCAGTTTTTCTATATCAAAGTAGAGGACAATGGAATCGGAATACCAGATGAGTCTATTGACCGTATTTTTGAACGCTTCTATCGTGTGGACAAGTCACATTCAAAGGAAATCGGAGGAACCGGACTCGGACTTGCGATTACAAGAAGTGTTGTGCTGATGCACCGCGGGGCAATCAAAGCTTTTAGTACGGAGGGAGAGGGAACGATATTTAATGTGCGGATTCCATTGATTTATATAGGTCTCTCGTAGCTGTGCTTGCGAGTAATAAAATTTTCCATGCTGATTTCATTCGTAACGCACGCGAGTCGGGAGTCATTGGCAGATATTAGTAGCTGCGAGTATATAATAATTGGAATCATTGGCACGCTCGTTCAAATAAATGGAACGGGCTGCCAGAAAGGCAGTTATTTATGAAAAGGTCGATATTAAGAGGCAGCATATTCGCGCTTTTTGTTTCAGCTGTTATGCTGGTATGGGGATGCGGCTCCAAGCAGAAGGAATATAAGTATTATATCAGCTATGTAGATAATGAGCAGACACAGACCGTACAAGTAGGCTATGAACCCCAGAACGCGTCGGTTGATGGACTAATCAGCGAGTTTTTAAAACAGCTTGCGACGGATACGGATACAGTAGATTATGTGAAAGCAATTCCGGAAGGAGTCAGCATCCGTTCATGGGAAGTGGCTCAGGACTGCCTGAATCTGGATTTTGACAGTGAATATGAAAAGCTGGATTCGATTACAGAAATTCTGTGCCGTCTTGCGGTTGTACGGACGATGACTCAGATTGAAGGGATTGAGAGTGTGAGCTTTACCGTTCTGGGTAAGCCGCTCGTGGATAGTCTGGGTGTTGCCGTCGGTGGAATGACGATAGATTCTTTTGTAGAAAATCCGGGAGAACAGATCAATTCTTTTCAAAATGCAACGATTGACTTGTATTTTTCCAATCAAAAAGGAGATGGGCTTGTAAAAGAGCGCCAGGAGGTCTATTACAACAGTAATATTTCTATGGAAAAACTGGTCATGGAACATCTGATGGCGGGGCCGAAGGGAAAGAATGCCAGAAAGACGATACCGGACGAGACAAAGCTGATCAATGTGGCGGTGGTAGACGGTTCCTGTTATGTGAATCTGGATGAGAATTTCAGGAATCAAAATTATGAGATTCAGGAACAGGTAGTAATATATTCCATTGTGGATTCTCTTTCATCGCTGGGAAATATTGATCGGGTACAGATTTCAATTAATGGGGATACAAGCGGTAATTATCGGGATGATTATGAATTGTCGCAGATGTATCGGCCTGATTATCGTCTGGTAGATTTTGATAATGATACTGAAATCACAGAAGATACACATAGCGATGACGGAAAGAAAGATAAATAAGAAAGGGGGAGCGGTTGTTCGGTGATAAAAAGATCGCCCTGCCAGATTGCGGTTCTGTTCGTGCTTGGAATATTGTCAGTGAAGGGCGCTTTGTTCTGGCAGACTGACGCAAGCCGGAATTTTGGGAGTTTACTTGCGCTGCTGTCGTGTGCGGCTGCACTGGTGCTGACAGGAATCTGGATAAGCCGAGAGAGCCTGTGGAAAAAAAGACTGCTGAGAGCAGCAGTTCTTTTGACAGCCATTGGTATCGGGATGTTCAGAATGCATTCTGAGTCAAAGGAAATGGAACAGCGGCTGAACGGAATCGAAGACGGGCAGAATGTGTCTGTGCAGGGACGTATTATTAAAAAACTGCGAAAAGATTCGTTTGAAACAGTACAATGGGAAGTATCTTTAACGGATGCTTATCTAAAAAATTCTAATGGGATTCATTTTTGCAAAAATGTGATCGTATATCTAAAGGATGACGAGCCAGTCATTGGAAACACCATTTTATTATCAGGAAAAATCAAATTATTTCAGACAGCGCGAAATGACGGAAATTTTGATGAACGCGCTTATTATCAGAATCAGGGTTATACTCTGAAGATTTATGCAGATGATGATTCGTATCAGGCGGTGAATACGCATAAAGATCAGCTGCAGGAATTTTTGTATGGTATACAGCAGATGCTGATGCGGGTCTATGAGCAGAGAATGCCTGTGCAGGAGGCAGGTACATTATGCGCTATGCTGCTCGGAGAAAAGAGCCTGCTTTCAGGTGAGACAAAAGAATTGTATAGGCAGAGTGGAATCTCGCATATCTTAGCTATATCAGGACTTCATATATCGATACTGGGTGCGTCGATCTATCAGCTGCTGCGGAAAAGGGGTGTGCCGTATGGAGCTGCTTCGGCTGGAGCTATGGGGCTGCTTGTGATGTTTGCGTTTATGACCGGAATGGGGCTGTCAGCTGTGCGCGCCGTAACAATGTTTGGAATTTATCTGGGCGCGGAATGCTGCGGCAGGGCATATGATAGTGTAAACGGCCTTGCGGCAGCTGGAGTGTGTATTCTGGCAGTACAGCCCTGCGCATTGTTTCTGGCAGGCTTTCAGTTCTCTTTTGCAGCTGTAGCAGGCGTATTATTCGGGAAAGAGGTCTGCCGCATTTTTCAGCCGAAGTTTAAGCTGACACAGACGATCCTGATCAGTGCAGGGATTCAATTAATGACGCTGCCGCTTACGGCATGGTATTATTTTGAGGTTCCAGTCTATTCGATTCTGCTGAATCTGATCGTGCTGCCTTTGATGGAAGTGGTGCTGATTACGGGGCTGTTTGGCGGCATATTTGGACTGGCTGCGCTGCCCGGTGGTGTATTTGGACCAACGGCGCTGTTCGACGGAGTATTATGCATGGGGTCGTTGTTCGACAGAATATTTAATCTGGCTATGATGGGCAGCAGGATGATTTCGGGAGGATTTTTGAAGGTGTGTGCATTCGTGCTGGGATATTTTACAAAGGCAGGAGAGATGTTTTTGGAACTGCCGGGAGCAGTCTGTGTTCTGGGGCAGCCGGAGGGATGGCAGATGCTTTTGTATTATTCTATTGTGGCAGGATGTGTATGGATTATTTGGCAGGCAGACGAGCGATCTGGCAGAATAGATGTAAAAAACGGGCTGACTCTAAATCCGCTTAAAAAACAGGAGGCTATGTCTAAAGATCGGGAGATTATGTTAAAAAAACAGGAGGATATGTCTAAAAAACAGGAGGATATGCTGAAAAAACTAAGAATTGTCATATGTGCGTGTTTTTTTGGCTGTCTTTGTATATTGTTTCTGCGTCTGCCCGGTCAGCCGGAGGTTGTTGTCTTAGATGTAGGTCAGGGAGATGGGATTTATATACATACAAGCGATGGGATGAATATTTTTATAGATGGGGGAAGTCTGAATGTCAAAAGTGTCGGAACTTACCGTATGCTTCCATTTTTAAAATCAAAAGGTGTATCCTGCATAGACCGGTGGTTTGTCTCGCATCTGGACAAGGATCATATCAGCGGGCTGGAGGAAATTGTGGAGAGCGGTTACGATGTCGGCAGTGTGATGCTGGCAAAAGGGATTCTGCGGGATGAGGAATATGAGAAGATGATAAATCTGCTGGAGAAATGGAAAATTCCAGTGCAGTATATGGACGTGGGCGACAGGCTGCGCGGAAGGAATGCCTGCTTTACCTGTCTGGGCCCGCATGAACAGACGCTGACGACAGACAGGAATGCAGGGAGTATGCTGCTGCTGTATGAGGACTGCGGATTCAGCGGCTTTTTCTCTGGAGATATTTCGGCTGATGAGGAAAAGAAGCTGCTGTCAGAACAAAAGCTTTCTGGTGTTTCATTTTATAAGTCAGCTCATCATGGCTCAAAGTATTCAAATTCATATGATTTCCTGCGGCTGTTAAATCCGGCAGTGTCAGTCGTTTCTTGTGCCGAAAAAAATGATTATGGGCATCCGGGCAGGGAAGCAGTGAGAAATATGGAAGAAAACAGCGGGAGTGTATATTATACGATGCATTCAGGGCAGATACGGATTTGCTGGTGAAGCAGGAAAATCACAAAGAAGTCTGCTGCAGTACGTAGATATTTTAAAAAGCTTGCAGACACGAAATGCGTTGTGGATGTGGAAGAAGGGAATACGTCTTCCGGTGACTTTTCCAGAATGCTAAGAATCCCTAAGCATTCTGTGTTTACGCTGTGGCACCGTACGGTCGCGGCACCCAGTCCGCCCCGGCTGAATGCCGGAAGCTAAAGGTGCCGCTGCGGCTGTGTCGCCTGTGTATCGAACAGAATACGAAGGGCTTCTAAGCATTCTTCCAACGTCACCGGAAGACGGGACAGCTCTCCTCACCCGGCTGTTTTTGATGAGCCTTAAAATGAAAACGTAATATACGCCGGCAGACAGGGCGGATTCCCTCTCCCAAGCGTCCGGCCAGCTAATATGTAACACCCTATCTGAACTGTTACGAACCTTTGGCTATCTGATATTCAACACACTTGACATAGGGAAACCAAAATTGGATTATTTCATGGAAATCACAAACGGAGGTACATACAATGAATAAGTTAAATTCCCTTGAACGAAAGCGGAACAGTTTACGTTCTTATCACACCGGTGTCTTTATCACCGGCGCACTTATGCTTGGGCTGCTGTATCTATTAGCTGCAATTCCCAAATTAGACCCGTCGGAAACAGACCTTGAAATGTTTATGTCGTTACAATTCGAGGGAATTATTGGCGTTATTTGTGCAGCCATATGTTTTGATGCCGGATGCCGTTACTTTTTACACCACAGCCGCTTTCTGGCTGAGGTGTGAAAAGCAACGATTTATGATTTATAGAGAATTTTCGATTTTAAGCAGAATTGATACTTTTGAAATTTTATGATATGATAATTGGCAGGAATTATATAGGCTTTCGGATATTTAAATATATTTAGCATATGAGGTGAACAGATGGCAAGGAGAGCTGCGATTGGATTGCAGGATTTTAAAAAAATCATAAAAAATAAATGCTTTTATGTAGATAAAACACTATTCATAAAAGAATGGTGGGAAAATATGGATGATGAAGGTAATTATACTTCTGGATGAGTATGATGCTCCTATGCTGGAAGCATATCTGCATGGATATTGTAAGGATATGTCAGAATATATAAGAGAGCATTCTTAATGCGTCCTTTAAAGACAATCCATATATGGAACGAGGAATTTTAACCGGAATTACAAGGGCAGGGAAAGAATCTATTTTTTCTGATTTAAATAATTTGGAAGTTGTAACAACGACTTCTAGGGCGTGTTTGAAAAATGCTTTCCGTGAGATGTGCTTCACACTTTGCGGAGAATTTATCCCAAATTTATGAGGCGTAGCGGGCTACG
>CANDMV010000135.1 GCA_947385875.1 uncultured Eubacterium sp.
CAAATCGACGGCCCTGACAGATAATTAAAGATTCTTTTACAGCTTTTACATGTCCTTACGTCCATAAAGTTCCCCCTTTGCCATATGAAAACAGTTGTGCTTCTATAAATGATATAGCGAAACACCCTACTCTCCCTGCCCTATGCTTATGCACAGATAATATACATCCTTTACTCCCGACTGTTTAAGAACAAGTGCGGCTGCATCGATTGTGCTTCCCGTCGTGTAGATGTCATCAACAAGCAGGACTCTTTTTAAGTTTACTACATTTCTATCAGTTTTAAAAGCATTTTTGAGATTATTTTTTCGTTCATCTACAGAAAGCTGTTTTTGCGGCGCAGTATTACGTGTTCTTCGAATGATTCTGCTGTCACAGGGAAGCCCGCATAACTCAGCAAACCGTTTTGCAAAGATCTCCGCCTGATTATATCCTCTCTGACGCAGCCTCTTTTTGGAAAGCGGGATGGGCACAACAAGCTCAATCTCCTGCTGCCTGACCCATGCGCCATACAGCCTTTCTGCCTCTCTGGCTAAAAACTCTGTATAATCCCGGCGGTTGCTGTATTTATAGCGGTACATAATTCCTCTCATCGCTCCCTGATATACAAAAACCGCTTTTCCCTGACGAAATTCATGCCGCCTTCTGACACAATCCGAACAATATTCCTGTGCAGCATTATAAAGCGGCTTGCCGCAGGAAAAGCAGGATGGCTGCCGGACATATTTTAATTTTGCGGCACATGCCGGACAGATGAGTGTATGATGCAGAACACGATCACATACCGGGCAGCGGTTCGGATAGATTTGCAGAAGCAGCTGATAGAAAATATCCTCTATTTTTTGTAATAAATCTGCCACCTTAAACCTCTTCCTGTTCCAAAATACGGTCTTTCAATCCACAATAACGCTTCTGTTCACTCATATTATCCACCATACTTTCAAAAATCCTCTCATCACCGACCAGCGTCACGCATTTTTTAGCCCGCGTAACTGCCGTATAGAGCAGATTGCGGTTCATCAGCATTCTCGGCCCGCTTAAAAGCGGGATGACCACTGCCGGATACTCACTTCCCTGCGATTTATGAATCGTGATTGCATACGCAAGCTCCAGCTCATCCAATAATTTAAACGGATATTCCACCGTCCGTCCTTCATCGAACTCAATCGTCATCATTCCTAACACATCCCGAATGCTGCGAATCACACCCATATCACCATTAAAGATGCCCATTCCCCTTTCCTCGGCGATTCCATAACGGTTACGTATTTCCCACTCGATCTGATAATTATTTTTGATCTGCATGACTTTATCGCCTTCACGAAATAAGGTACTGCCATGCTCTTTTTCTGTCTTTTTAGGCGACGGTGGATTTAAATACTGCTGCAGCACGGTATTCAGGCGGTCAACGCCAAGCAGCCCCTTACGCATTGGTGTAAGAACCTGAATATCATACATCTGGGCATCTACGTATTTCGGCATTTTCTGAACTACAAGCTGCAGCACTACATTGGTTATTTTATCTGCATCATACCGTTTCAAAAAGAAAAAATCCCGGCTTTGATTATCCAATACTACCTGCTCACCGCGGTTGATTTTGTGCGCATTGACAATAATATCACTCTGGCTTGCCTGGCGGAAAATCTTGGTCAGGCGCACCACTCTGTACATGCCCGATTCAATCAGATCCTTTAATACACTGCCCGGACCGACGCTCGGAAGCTGATTGATATCCCCTACAAGAATCAGGCGGGTAGAAGACGCGACGGCTTTTAATAAGGAATTCATCAGTGTGATGTCAACCATCGACATCTCGTCGATAATAATTGCATCTGTTTCCAGTGGATTCGATTCGTTACGATCAAAACCTGCATCCCCTTCAATACCGCCATTAAGCTCCAGCATTCTGTGAATGGTGCGCGCTTCATATCCGGTTGTCTCACTCATGCGCTTTGCAGCCCGCCCGGTCGGCGCCGCCAGCATAAAATCCACGCCTTCCATCTCAAAGAGCCGGATAATGGAATTAATCGTAGTCGTCTTTCCGGTTCCTGGCCCTCCAGTAATAATCAAAAGACCGTTCTGCACTGCTTCACAGACCGCTTCGTGCTGAAGCTCATCCAGAGCCATGCCTGATTTTTTTTCAATCCCCGCAATCCTTGTCTCTATTTCTGCCCGCGGCAGATCATGCCTGACATTTAATCCCTTCAGCATGACGGCCACATTATGCTCCATATTATAATAGATGGAAGCATAGATCTGCATTTCTTCATCCTTTTGTTTTATAACAATCCTGCGCGCAATAGCCAGATCCATGTAATTTTTTTCAATCAGTTCTTCATCCACTCCCAGCAGTTCATATGCGCGCTTTGTCAATTCCTCTTTTGGCAGATAGGTATGTCCTTCCATCGCAGCCTGAAGCAGTTCATACAAGATACCGCTTCGAATACGAAAATCAGAATCCATTCGGATCCCCGCACGATTTGCGATCTCATCCGCGATCTTAAATCCAACACCGCGTATATCATCCGCCAGACGATAAGGATTTTCCCTGAGAATTGTATAAATCTGTGTTCCGTACTGCTGATAGACTTTGACAGCAAGTGTCAGTGAGATTCCGTACTGCTGCAGAAAAATCATGGCCTGTCGAAGCTCTCTTTTTTCTTCTACCTGCTCTGCGATCTCCTGAGCCTTCCTTTCACTGATCCCTCTTACTTCTGCCAGTCGTTCAGGCTCGTCCTCAATCACACGGAAGGTATCCTTTCCAAAATGCCGCACAATTCGTGCCGCCAGTGCCGCTCCGACACCTTTAATGGCTCCAGAACCAAGATAGCGCTCAATCGCCAGCTCATCTTTTGGCTCTTTTTCCTCATAAGAATCCACTTTGAACTGCGTACCGTAAGCAGGATGCTCTGTATAGCTGCCAGTAAATTCTACATTCATACCTTCTGTCACACCGTGCAGTACGCCTACACAGGTCAGTTCACCGTCTTCTGTGTTTAGCGTCAATACACTATAGCCATTTTCCTGATTTTGAAATATAAAATTACCAATATAGCCTGTAACCTTTTCCAACCCTGTCTCCTTTGTTATATTTGTCAATTTTGCATTATATACTGACGAGCAATAAAATCTGCCAGCAAAGCTGACTCACGGGCGTTAATATCAAAAGCGAAATGGAAGATTTTGTCGCTCGTGAGTAAATTTTGTACCGCGATTTAGCATTGCATATAAAAAGGGCTGCTATAGCAGCCCTGAATTCTTATGATTATATTATTATCACAGTTATGATTCATCTGTAATACCGTAATTACGCTTCATCTGCTCATATAACTGCTGCGCAAGCGGTCCGCCTGTCTGTTCTGTTGTCTGGGCAGCAATTTTTTGTAATGCACCGTCCTTAAAATAGTCTACTAATGAAGACATCGAAGAATCTCCGTCTTCATCACTGCCAATCGTCTTAAACATCTCTTTGTACATCTGTTCCAAAAAGTAGGATTCGAACTCGCGGCATACTTCTTTTAATTTGTCCGCTGAATCAGATGAATGGACTCCCTTTAACTTATCAGAGAGATTTGTACCGGATGCCGAGCCGACTGCAGATGCATTGACATAAGAATCCAAATCCATTCCATACATTCCATTGATTCCAATGCTCATCTATAAAACCTCCTATGTTATCGTACACAGCCGTTCTCCGCCTAAAAGAACCGACATGAACTATTCCTATCTCTTCAATGCATTTGCCTGCTCCAGCATGGTATCTGAAGTCGTAATTGCCCTTGAATTTAATTCGTATGCCCTCTGAGCAATAATCATATTGACCATTTCATCAGCTACCTGTACATTCGAACCTTCCAGATAGCCCTGCGCTACCTCGCTTCTCGCCAGACCTGCTGTAGTCGCTTCATTCATCGGTGCACCAGATGCAGCCGTTTCCAGATAGTAGGTTCCGGAAATCTTTTCTAATCCGGCATCATTATTAAACTGCCACAAACCGATTGTCTGCCCCAACGGAACATAGGCATTCTGGGCATCTGTATAGCCGATTACTCCATCTGTAGAGATCATAACATGGCTTGCATCCACTTCATTTGGAAGAATAATTTCATTCTCATTTGAATCAAGTACCTGATAGCCTTCTGCTGTACATAATGTCAGTCCATTTGCTCCCTGGCTCCAGTAAAAATCACCATTTCTTGTGTAAAATGTCTGACCATTCAATCCATTTACAGCAAACAAGCCTGAGCCTTGAATTGCAACTGCACTCTTGCTCTCTACTTCCATCATAGGCCCCTGGCGAAAACTAGAAGTAATAGAAGCAACTCTGGTTCCTAATCCTACCTGAGCAGAAATCGGCTTCTGCGCTCCGTTGGCAGATGTCGTCTCTGTCTGCAGTGTTTGATACAATAATGTCTTAAATTCCGGCTTTTCTGTTTTATAGCCAACCGTATTGACGTTTGACAGATTGTGTGATATGGAATCTACATTCGTCTGTTGAGCCCGCATCCCTGATGCAGCGCTCCATAATGCCCTCATCATAATTATGTAATCTCCTTCCACGGCTTTCCATGCCTGTCTTATGCCTTCCGTGGTCTGATAGAACTTGTAATATAGCGGTTCACAAAATGCCTGCATGGATATACCGGCATTTTAAATATAAAATAGATCTAATACTCTCTTTAACATTTAATGCAAGATACATCATAATATCATATCGGCAAATCAATCAAGTTTAATAACCTGCCAGATTAATAATTCACATTTTATCTTACTTTTAACTTGCTTTTATCTTATTTTTCGCACATTCGGCAGTTTGATTATCTGCTTCATCGCTATTTATTTTCCGGTATTATTCAGTAAATCTATCTGACTGCTTCACCTTATTTATATAATTTGCAGCCCTGCCTGATTTCCTTATTGATAACTGCCCGTCTATCTTTTCTATTCTTTAATATGCTTTTACAAATCTATTTATCTGCTTCACCACATTTTATACTTTTCCAACCTGATTGACTGCCTTATCAAGCATAGAATCAAATGTCTGGATCATCTTTTGGTTCGATTCGTAAGCTCTGGCTATTGTAATCATAGATACCATTTCATCTACTACTTTTACATTCGATGCCTCCAAATATCCCTGCTCAATCACACCATCCGCCTGAATCACCTGACCTCCATCGACCAGATCATACATGTTTTCTCCATATTTAGACAAAAAGTCATAATTCTCGAAATCAACCAGCCCAAGCTGTGCGACCAGCTGATCGTTCTGATAGATAAACCCCGACTGGTCGATCGTAAAATCCTGATTCGGATCTAACTGTATATAATTATTTGCCGCCGGATTTCCGGTCTGCGCACCGTTTTGGTTCAGTACATAATCGCCATCTTTTGTACGCAGGAACCCATCTGTACTAATAGTAAACGCCCCATCCCTCGTATACTTCACGGATGTGTTGCCTGCCTTATCCGTAAAGGATATGGCAAAAAAGCCATTGCCGTCAATCGCACAGTCATATTTATTCTCAGTTACCCGAAAGCTTCCCTGTGTATAGTCTGTATATGTCTCTCCAATTTTAACACCCAGGTTGACATCTCCAAGCTGCTTTGCCCTATAGTTTGTTACAGAAGCATCTTTTATTCTATATGCGAGCTGTGTGCGGAAAGGTTCTGCTGTAGCGCCTTCCTTTTTATATCCATTTGTATCTACATTTGCCAGATTATTTGTCATGACATCCAGCCGGTTCATTTCATTTACCATTCCTGACCATGCTGTATATAGTCCTTTAACCATTTCCTGTTCTCCCTTTCTTTGAACCTTTATCTGTAACTGTGTAAAAATAAGGATTGTCTAAGCGATACTTTTGTCGAAACGATCATCCCATCGCGAAGCTATTTAAATCCAGGGTTACCCATAGAGCATGATGTCCGTATGCGCTCGCCACTTTCATTCATGACGGTGCGCAAAAAACATGTGGGTTTTCTTAATCATCATCTCGCTTGCCTGCCAGAAATTCTACAAATTTCCCTGTCCCCACAGCTACACAGGTCATTGGTTCTTCAGCTGTCATTGTATTAATGCCTGTCTTTTCTTCGATCAGTTCTTCCAAGCCTCTAAGCAGCGCTCCGCCTCCAGTCAATACAATACCCCGGTCAGCGACATCCGCAGCTAGTTCCGGCGGCGTCTTTTCCAAAACGCTGTGAACCGCTTCTACAATCTGCAGGGTAGCTTCCCTAAGCGCTTCCTCTGTCTCTTCAGACGATACGGTAACTGTCTTCGGCAGTCCGGTCACAAGGTTACGGCCGCGGACATCGATCGTCTCCGGCTGTGCTAACGGATAGCATGTGCCAATCTTTATTTTAATATCCTCCGCTGTACGCTCACCAATAAGAAGATTGTGTTTCTTTCTCATATATCGAACAATGGCTTCATCAAAGTCATCGCCTGCAATCTTAATAGAAGTGCTGACAACTGACCCGCCCAGAGAAATCACCGCTATATCCGCAGTACCTCCCCCGATGTCTACGATCATATTCCCGCAAGGCCTTGAAATATCAATTCCCGCTCCAATCGCAGCAGCAATCGGCTCTTCTATAATCATAACCTCTCTTGCTCCTGCCTGATATGTCGCATCCTCTACTGCCTTTTTCTCTACTTCTGTGACACCGCTAGGTACACAGACACTGATACGAGGCTTGCGGAAGCTTTTTTTGCCAAGTGCTTTTTGAATAAAGTACTTAATCATCTTTTCTGTAACCGTATAGTCTGAAATAACACCCTGACGCAGGGGACGAACTGCAACGATATTGCCTGGCGTACGTCCTAACATCAGCCGTGCTTCTTCCCCTATTGCCTTAATTTTATTTGTGTCGCGGTCAAATGCTACTACGGAAGGCTCTTTTAATACTACGCCTTTTCCTTTAATGTATACCAGAATACTGGCTGTTCCTAAATCAATTCCAATATCTGCTCCCATCATGTACAGAGATCCCCTTTCATCTCAACTTATAATGTATATAATATAGTAATTTATTATATCGGCATCTATTTACTTGTTACAGTTCAGCCTTCGGCTTTACTGTAACAGAATCCGGCTTATTGAAAATTGCCTTTGGCAAAGAACACTTTATATGGTATGCCCTATAGATATACTCTATTTTGCCATATTAGTTCCTATTATATACAATAAATTCCAATTTTCATAGCACTTTTTTATTTTTCTCATATTATTAAAGATTTTTCAATATCTGACACAATTTTTGTGCATATTTTCCCTTTTTTTGACAAAAAGTTTCATTTATATCAAATGACCTATTTATACATTACTGAGTTCAGATGATTTCTTTGAATAAAACATATGAAAAGATGCTTGATTGAAACAGCCTAATATTATGAATATTTATATTATAGGCAATCTATGCTAAAAAATCAAGAGATGGAAATCATTGGATTTTAACCCTCTAAGACCTCTACCTTACAACGATGCCTTTTTTTGCTTTTATCATAACCGATTCCAACAGCCAGAATTCTTCCGCAATATATTTGAACCTTCTTCTACCAAAGGAAACAATTCCGCCAGTAATAAGGATTTATCTACAAAATACGTTTTTTTGATTCATTTCTATACAGCATATATGCTGTCTCGCTGTTTAATTAAATACCCATATCAGGATGTTTCCTCCTCAAATCTATACACACGAATGATAAAGTTTACCATACGATCTAAAATAACGGCACTTGTGAGTCGGCATTATTTGGCAAACTTTCGTGTTTGTCAATATAAATGCATATTTTGCCGCTGAACAGATTTTTGCATTCCTGAATCACTTCCTTACGCCCTGCACAGTAAATGTGCAGGGCTGGCTGAACTGTTACTCTTATTTATCTATCTTTAATATATCTCTTTACATATTGTCCCGTATAAGACTTTGGAATTTCGGCAATCTCCTCCGGCGTCCCCTGTGCGATGACCGTTCCGCCGCCGTCTCCGCCCTCCGGCCCCATGTCAATAATATAATCCGCTGTTTTTATTACATCCAGATTATGCTCAATCACAATAACCGTATTGCCGCCTTCTGCCAGACGATGCAGGATTTCTACCAGTTTATGGACATCTGCGAAATGAAGCCCTGTTGTCGGTTCGTCTAATATATATACTGTCTTTCCAGTACTGCGGCGGCTCAGCTCTGTTGCCAGCTTGATACGCTGAGCTTCTCCGCCGGATAATTCTGTGGAAGGCTGCCCAAGCTTAATATAGGACAAGCCTACATCGTAAAGCGTCTGGATTTTCCGCTCAATAGAAGGAATATTTTGAAAAAAACCAAGGGCTTCCTCTACCGTCATATTCAGCACATCATAAATACTTTTTCCTTTGTACTTAACATCCAGCGTCTCACGGTTATAGCGTTTTCCCTGACATACTTCACAAGGTACATAGACATCCGGCAAAAAATGCATTTCGATTTTCAGTATGCCGTCTCCTGCGCAGGCTTCGCAGCGCCCTCCCTTGACATTAAAGCTAAAACGTCCTTTTTTATATCCCTTTGCTTTTGCGTCAGGAGTAGCAGCAAATAAATCACGGATCATATCAAAAACTCCGGTATAAGTAGCCGGATTTGAACGCGGTGTACGACCGATGGGAGACTGATCTATATCAATTACCTTATCCAGCTGCTCCAACCCGAGTATATCATCGTGTTTTCCAGGTACACATCTGGCTCTATTCAGTTTTTTTGCCATTGTTTTATACAAAATTTCATTCGTCAGTGAACTTTTACCGGAACCGGATACTCCTGTAATGCATGTCATAATGCCCAGCGGTATTTCTACATCTATATTTTTAAGGTTGTTTTCTCTTGCGCCTTTTACTGTCAGCCATCCCGTCGGCTGCTTTCTTTCTGACGGAACCGGAATTTTAATGCGTCCGCTTAAATACGCTCCTGTGATCGAGTCAGGATTACGCATGATCTCTTCTGCCGTACCGGTCACAATCACTTCTCCGCCATGCTCTCCTGCACCAGGGCCAATGTCTACGATAAAATCCGCTGCCCTCATCGTATCTTCATCATGCTCTACAACAATTAAAGAATTTCCTAGATCTTTTAAATTTTTAAGTGCTGATAAAAGCTTATCATTGTCCCGCTGATGCAGACCGATACTCGGCTCATCCAAAATATAAGCAACACCCACAAGCCCGGAGCCGATCTGCGTAGCAAGACGGATACGCTGTGCCTCCCCGCCTGATAATGTACCCGTTGCACGTCCCAGAGATAAATAATCCAGCCCGACTTCTACAAGGAATCCGACTCTTGATCGGATCTCACGTATAATCTGCGCCCCGATCATCTCCTGCTGCTTTGTCAGCGGCAGATTCGACATAAACTGCTGCAGGTTCTTAATCGATAGATTGGTCACTTCAAAAATATTTTTATCACACACGGTGACTGCGAGCGCTTCTTTTTTCAGTCTCTGCCCGCCGCATGATTTGCAGGGCGTCACTCTCATAAATTCTTCGTACTGCTGCTTCATCGTGTCTGAACCTGTCTCACGATATCTACGGCCGACATTTTTTATCAGCCCTTCAAAAGTCACATCATATACGCCTTCTCCGCGCGTCCCGCGGTAATGCACTTTAACCTCTCTGTCTGCACCATTAATCAGCATATCGCGAACTTCTTCAGACAGCTGCTCATATGGCGTATTCAGATCAAAGCCGTACGCTTCGGACAAAGCATGAAGAGTGGCATACGTATAACTGGAAGGGTCCGTACAAGACTGCCAGCCCATCACCTGAATCGCTCCCTGCGCAATGCTTAATGATTTGTCCGGTATCATTAATTCTTCATCAAATTCCATCTTATATCCCAGGCCAAAGCAATCCGGGCAGGCACCGAACGGATTATTAAATGAAAAGCTTCTCGGCTCAATCTCGTCTATGCTAATACCGCAGTCAGGACATGCAAAGCTGTCTGAAAACTGCATCGTCTGGGACTCATCTTCCTGCGGTTTTTGCACCTCTACCATTACCAGACCGTCTGCAAGACCCAGAACACTTTCTATCGAATCAGTCAGTCTTTTCTCAATCCCCTCTTTGACTATCAGCCTGTCTACAACAATCTCAATATTATGCTTTTTATTTTTTTCCAATGGTATCTCTTCGGTCAGCTCATACATATTTCCATCTGCAATCACACGGACATAGCCGCTGCGTTTTGCCTGCTCCAGCAGCTTTTGATGAGTTCCCTTACGCCCGCGGACAACTGGTGCCAGAAGCTGTATTTTGGTTCGCTCCGGCAGCGCCATGATCAGATCCACCATCTGGTCTACCGTCTGTTTTTTTATTTCCTTTCCGCATTTCGGACAGTGCGGTATACCGATGCGTGCATAAAGCAGACGAAAATAATCATAGATCTCTGTTACTGTGCCGACAGTAGAACGCGGATTGCGGTTTGTAGATTTCTGATCTATCGATATCGCCGGAGATAAGCCTTCTATTTTCTCTACATTCGGCTTTTCGGCCTGTCCTAAGAACTGTCTGGCATAGGAAGACAGAGACTCCATATACCGACGCTGGCCTTCTGCATAAATCGTATCAAAAGCCAGCGAAGATTTGCCGGAGCCGCTGAGCCCTGTAAGGACGACAAACTCATCCCTCGGAATATCCAAATCAATATTTTTCAGGTTGTGTTCATTTGCACCGCGTATTTTAATATATTTTCTTTGTTTATCCATAACCTTCTCATTTTCTTTTCTGTAATTTTATGATTTATACTGACCTACTTCTGTGCATCCCTCAGCATCTCTTTTAAATGCATCATCTGATCACGCAGCTCTGCGGCAGCTTCGAAGTTCAAATCCGCGGCAGCGCTTTCCATCTTTTTTCTTACCTGCACAATCAGCTTCTCCAATTCCTTGCGGTTCATAGACTCTGGATCCTTAGCAAAATTCAATTCTTCTGCTGCTACTTTCTTAGAGATACTGATTAAGTCTCGGACTGACTTTTGAATGGTCGTCGGCGTAATGCCATGTTCTTCGTTATATTCCTGCTGCAGCCTGCGGCGGCGCTGCGTCTCTTCCATCGCAATCCGCATCGAATCCGTGACCTTATCCGCATACATAATTACATGCCCTTCACTATTGCGGGCCGCTCTTCCAATGGTCTGTATCAGAGAAGTTTCCGATCGAAGGAATCCCTCCTTATCTGCATCAAGGATCGCTACCAATGTGATTTCAGGAATATCCAGACCTTCACGCAGCAGATTAATGCCTACCAGCACGTCAAATACATCCAGCCGAAGATCTCTGATAATTTCCGCCCGCTCCAGCGTATCGATGTCTGAATGAAGATATTTTACCCGAATCCCCACTTCCTGCATATAAGAAGTCAGGTCCTCTGCCATTCTTTTTGTAAGCGTCGTAATCAATACCTTATTCTTTTTTGCAGTTTCTTTATTCACCTCTGATATTAAATCATCGATCTGCCCTTCCACCGGACGCACATCGATCTGAGGATCTAACAGTCCTGTTGGACGTATAATCTGCTCTACACGCAGCAGCTCATGTTCCTTTTCATAGACATTTGGTGTCGCTGATACAAACATCATCTGATCTATCTTTGATTCAAATTCCTCAAAGTTCAGCGGACGGTTATCCTTTGCCGAAGGCAGACGAAATCCATAATCCACAAGTGTCGTCTTTCTCGACTGGTCGCCCGCATACATCCCCCGGATCTGTGGTATTGTAATGTGTGACTCATCAATAATTATTAGAAAATCGTCCTTAAAATATTCCATCAATGTCAAAGGCGTCGCCCCCGGCTCCAGGCCTGCCAGATGTCTGGAATAATTCTCAATCCCGCTGCAGAAACCTGTCTCACGCAGCATTTCTATGTCAAAATTTGTCCGTTCCGCAATCCGCTGCGCTTCCAGCAGCTTATCCTCCCCTTTAAAATATCGGACACGTTCTTCTAATTCCTTTTCGATCTCTTCACACGCTTTATTAATTTTCTGCTGAGGCACCACATAATGAGAGGCCGGAAAAATGCCCACATGCTCTAAAGAGGCCTTTACTTCACCTGTCAATACGTCGATCTCTGTGATTCTGTCAATTTCATCTCCAAAAAATTCGATCCGCACTGCTCTTTCGGCATTGCTGGCCGGTATAATCTCCAATACATCTCCCCGAACTCGAAAGGTTCCGCGATGGAAATCCATTTCATTTCTTGTATATTGTATATCTATTAAATCTCGTATCACATCGTCCCGGTCTCTAACCATTCCCGGCCGCAGTGATACCATCATTCCCAGAAAATCTTCCGGGCTGCCCAGTCCATATATGCAGGAAACACTGGATACTACCACTACATCTCTGCGCTCTGAGAGCGCAGCGGTAGCGGACAGACGCAGCTTGTCTATTTCTTCATTTACAGAAGAATCCTTTGCAATATACGTATCTGATGATGGGACATAGGCTTCGGGCTGATAGTAATCATAGTAGGAGACGAAATATTCTACCGCATTCTCAGGGAAGAACTCTCGAAACTCACCATATAATTGTGCAGCCAACGTCTTATTGTGCGCTATTACCAAAGTTGGTTTATTCAATTTTGCGATTACATTCGCCATTGTGAATGTCTTGCCGGACCCCGTGACACCTAGCAAAGTCTGGAATTGGTTGCCTTCTTTAAATCCATTTACAAGGGCTTCTATCGCCTGCGGCTGGTCGCCGGTAGGTGCGTATTCACTGTGAAGCTTAAAGCATTTTTGTTCATTTTGCACAAAACATCACCTCTGATTCTATACTAAAAAGTATTTCTATAAGCCATTTATTCGTCGTGCACATCGTCATATTTTTCTAATATTTCCAAATTTGAACTCCACGACGAATTCTGTTCACTCCAACCAATTTCCCGGATGTCCCAAAACTGTTCATTTTTACATGGACAAAATGGGAATACACAAGCTATATTATGGAAAGCAAAACCAACTTTCTATAATCGTGTATTATCATACCACAATCCCATTCATTTGTACAGATATATAAACGAACTTTTGTTCGTTTATGTGTGTTCAGTGTACTAGTTTTGGTAGTTCTCGCTCTCATACACGATTCCCCTTTGCAGGCAGGACTGGATGATGTCTATGTCAATTCCACGCCTGTTCAGACAGAAACTCATTAGGCTCAAAGTTTTTCAGGTACGTCAACAAGTCCATCCACTTTGCTTCCTACCCTATTAACTAAAAGATATACGCTTCCAAATGACAAACCTGAAATAACGGTTACTATCCCCGCTGTAACATCTTTAGTAATAAAGTGTCCGA
>CANDMV010000136.1 GCA_947385875.1 uncultured Eubacterium sp.
TATTTTCGTAGCAAGGTGCATAACTAAAATTTATGTGCGAAGTTTGAGTTAATGATTTTGAGAAAAGTTATCCAAAGCAGGAACACTCTGATGGAACGTATTAAGAGAAGCTGTGCAGATTTTGACGGCACATTTGAATTGTTACTACTCTGGCGAAATAATCAAATGAGGTTTTACTTGTAAGTATTTTTCATGTGTGATACAATGCTTTCCGGGATAAACTATTAGAAATACGCAAGAATGTAGAAGCTTTGATATAGTATAAGAAGCTGATTTAGGTGGTGCTTAGCAGACCATTTGCTATTTAATAATAGAGCT
The DNA here is from genome assembly GCA_947385875.1 of uncultured Eubacterium sp. Classification (GTDB taxonomy): domain Bacteria; phylum Bacillota; class Clostridia; order Lachnospirales; family Lachnospiraceae; genus Eubacterium_J. The sequence continues at coordinate 319 of CANDMV010000136.1, forward strand.
GCCGAACAAGAATACGAAATCAATAATAAATGGATAGATGGAGGGAATGCAGATGGGCAGAGTAGCTGTAGTAACAGATTCAAACAGTGGAATTACGCAGGAGCAGGCAAAGGAGCTGGATGTATATGTGCTGCCGATGCCTTTTTATATTGACGGTGAGACGTTTTTTGAGGATGTGAACCTGACGCAGGAGCAGTTTTATCAAAAGCTGACAGAAGGCGGAGAGATCACTACCTCGATGCCGGCAGTCGGAGATGTGACAGAGTTGTGGGATCAATTATTAGAAAAATATGATGAAATTGTCCATATACCGATGTCTTCCGGCTTAAGCAGCTCATGCGAAACAGCGCTGATGCTGTCACAGGATTATGATGGAAGGGTGCAGGTAGTAAACAATCAGAGAATATCCGTTACACAGAGACGCTCTGTTATGGATGCGGGCAGGCTGGCGGAGCAGGGTATGAGCGCTGCTGAGATCAAAGAAATACTAGAACGTGAAAAATTTGAGTCCAGCATTTATATCATGGTCGATACATTAAAATATTTGAAAAAAGGCGGACGGATTACACCGGCAGCAGCGGCTCTGGGAACGCTGCTGCGGCTAAAACCGGTTCTGCAGATTCAGGGAGAGAAGCTGGATGCTTTTGCAAAGGCACGGACAGTAAAACAGGCCAAAAGCATTATGATTGAAGCAATGAAAAATGATTTTAAAAACCGTTTTGGAGATGAGAACGGCGATAATATGTATCTGGACATCGCATATACTTATGATTTAGAAGCAGCACAGCAGTTTGAGCGGGAAGTAAACGAAGTATTTCCGAATCATAAATGCATTGTCAATCCATTATCTCTGAGTGTGTCCTGTCATATTGGGCCGGGGGCGCTGGCAGTCGCGTCTTCACATAAGCTTGAAGTTTGAGCCGACCTCCCGTATTGTTGATTTTCCCCGGATATTTGTGCATAATTAAGTAACAGTTCAGCCCAGTACTTTGCATTAACTGCAAAGTACGTAAGAACATGTAGATTGTGCCAAGAGGGAATCCGGTTCTTCGGCAAAGGCGAACTTTCAATGAGCCGGATTCCGTTCCAGTGTAGCCGAAGGCTGAACTGTAACTATAATAAAGTGTTTTTTTGCATGAATACTTTACTTCTCACATAGAGTCATGTATAATCATAAAGTAAAAACAGAAGTAAAAAAGCAGGACAGGTTTTTACAGCCTGTCCTTTTCTGCGGTATACTGCCGCAGATGCAAGAAAAAGGCGACTCATAGGAGGTAGGTAAGATGGTAAAAGCAGTTGTAGGTGCGAACTGGGGTGACGAAGGAAAGGGAAAGATCACGGATATGCTGGCTGAACATGCAGATATAGTCATCCGTTTCCAGGGCGGAGCCAATGCAGGGCATACGATTAAGAACCATTATGGAAAATTTTCTTTACATACACTTCCGTCCGGTGTGTTCTACGATCATATAACGAATATTATAGGAAATGGTGTTGCTTTAGATGTCAGGAAGCTGTTCCATGAGGTTCAGTCAATTATGGAACAGGGAGTTCCGAAGCCAAAGCTTCTGGTATCCGACAGGGCACAGGTCGTCATGTCCTATCACGTGCTGTTTGACCAGTATGAAGAAGAGCGGCTTGGAAAAAAATCTTTTGGATCTACTAAGTCAGGAATCGCACCATTTTATTCAGATAAATATGCAAAGATCGGATTTCAGGTCAGCGACCTGTTTGATGAAGAGCTGTTAGCAGAAAAAGTACAGCGGATTTGCGATACAAAAAATGTATTATTAGAGCATCTATATCACAAGCCTTTGTTAAAGCCGGATGATATTTTGGCAGAACTGCATGAATATAGGCAGATGGTAGAACCGTATACAGCAGATGTATCCGCTTATCTGCATCAGGCTCTCAAAGAGGGCAAAACGATATTGTTAGAAGGTCAGCTGGGGACTCTTAGAGACACAGACCACGGAATCTATCCGATGGTAACATCATCCTCTACGCTGGCAGCTTATGGTGCAATCGGAGCAGGACTGCCGCCATATGAGATCAAGCAGATTATAACCGTATGCAAGGCTTATTCAAGTGCTGTAGGGGCAGGCGAATTTGTCAGTGAGATTTTTGGAGAGGAAGCGGATGAATTAAGAAGACGCGGCGGTGACGGAGGAGAATATGGCGCTACGACAGGCCGTCCGCGCAGAATGGGCTGGTTTGACTGCGTAGCAAGCAGATACGGGTGCCTTCTTCAGGGAACGACAGAGGTGGCGTTTACTGTACTGGATGTGCTGGGGTATTTGGACGAGATCCCAGTATGCGTGGGATATGATCTTGATGGGGAAGTGACGACAAGCTTCCCGACGACGGCAAAGCTGAAGACGGCAAAGCCGGTATACGAGGTGCTTCCTGGTTGGAAATGTGATATTTCTAGCATTCGGACTTATGAAGAGCTGCCGGAAAACTGTAGAAAATATATTGAATTTGTAGAATCAAAAATCGGCTACCCGATTACAATGATTTCAAATGGGCCGAGCAGGGAAGATATTATATACAGAAAAGCTAAAGTGCAGTAATTGCAGCCTAAAACGAATCCCCATCAGTTTTGATGGGGATTTAGAGCGTGTTTTCAATTATTTAGAGGAGAAAATATGATGATAAGAAATATAATTTTAGATGTAGGAATGGTATTAGTAGATTTTTGCTGGCAGGATGTCATAAAAAACCTAGAGATCACAGGCAGGGATTTTGAAATCGTAGCAGATGCCACGGTCCGTTCGTCCGAATGGAATGAATATGACCGGAGCGTCATTTCAGATGAGGAGCTGCTTGCACAGTTTAAGTCAAAAGCACCGCAGCTGGAAGACAAGGTGCAGGCATTCTGGGATCATATGTCTGATACGATTGTACAGTACCCATATGCAAAAACATGGATTCGATCTTTGAAAAATGATGGTTATCGAATCTATATCTTATCGAACTATTCAAAAAGGACTTATGAGCTGACACGGGAGGAAGGCCTTGATTTTCTTCCGCTTGTCGATGGAGCCGTATTTTCCTGTGAGACAGGTTTTGTCAAGCCTGAAAAGGAGATTTATCATTTTATCATGGATAAATATGGACTGGCTCCAAGTGAGTGTGTATTTATTGATGACAATGCTTTAAATCTTGTATACCCAAATCAGATTGGCTGGAGCACGATACAGTTTCATACATTTGAGCAGGTACAAAAAGAGCTGCGGACAATATTAAAACAGCAGTAAAGTTATTGTAAATCACAAAAAAAACACAAACAATACTCGATTCGGTCACATTTTTTCGATACAGTAATTGATAGTGACGAGCAATAAAATTTTCCAATAACGCACGACATTTCATAAGCGTCAATACTGGAAGCTATCTATACGGAAAATTTTATTGCTCGTGAGTATATATCTGCAAGCGGTAAAATTTTCCGGCAGCGCAGATTCATGAGCGCTGTCGTCTGAATACTTATGGAAAATTTTATCATTCGCAGGTATCAAAGAGGATGCAGGAGGAATTATTGTGATCGAAATCAGTCATTTGACAAAAAAATATGGAGAGCATGTGGCAGTCGATGACCTGTCGCTTAAGATCGAGCAGGGAAAGATTTATGGATTTCTGGGGCCGAATGGTGCCGGAAAGTCTACAACTATGAATATCATTACGGGTTACATAGGAGCTACACAGGGTACGGTTTCGATTAATGGTTATGATATTCTAAAGCAGCCGGAGGAAGCCAAAAGATGCATTGGCTATCTGCCGGAGCAGCCGCCGTTATATATGGATATGACGGTGAGCGAATATCTGAGATTCACAGCGGATCTAAAAAAGTTACCAAAACAGAAAAAATATCAGTTTATCGAGGAGGCTATGGAGCTGACCAAGATTACTGATATGAAAAAACGCCTGATACGCAATCTGTCCAAGGGGTATCGTCAGAGAGTCGGGTTTGCGCAGGCAGTTTTAGGTTATCCTGAGGTAATTATTCTGGATGAACCTACCGTGGGCCTGGATCCGAAGCAGATTATTGAGATTCGGGAACTGATACAGAGCCTCGGCAGGCAGCATACCGTCATATTAAGTTCTCATATATTATCAGAAGTAAGAGAAGTATGTGAACAGATTTTTATTATTTCCAAAGGAAGGCTGGCAGCCAGTGATACAACTGAAAATTTAATCGCTCAAATGTCTGGAGAGCAGGAAATACACCTGTTATTAAAAGGCGGCCAGAATGCTGTGTTACTGGCTTTTCAGGAAGCCGGGCTTATGCCTGCTTCCGTCAGAGAAGATCAGGAGCCGGGCTGTGTGCATGCAGTGCTGAAAGCAGAAAAAGACACAGATGTAAGGGAAAGGGCATTCTATGCATTTGCTAAGGCAGACATACCGATTTTAGAGATGACAGCCGGAAGAAAATCGCTGGAGCAGGTATTTCTCGAATTGACGAATCGGAGCGTGAATCTGATGAATGGACTGGATTCAGAAAAAGAGAAGGCAGATGAAACGAGTATAGAAGCATCAGGCGAAAATGCTGATATAGATAGATTACGTATGGAAACATTGGACGGGAAAGAAGCCGAGACAGGTATAGGAGCATCCGTCAGCAGCACTGACAATATAGATCATACAGATTCAATCATGCAGGAGGTAGGTCAGAATGAGAGCAATATTTAAAAGAGAATTTCAGGCATGTTTTCAGTCTGTGATCGGATGGCTGTTTATAGCGGCGACTCTGGCATTTTATTTTCTATATTTTTTTGTTTATAACTTGTCGTATGGCTATCCATATATCTCTAATTCATTAAATGCAATGACGATTCTATTTTTAATCGCGGTTCCGGTTCTGACCATGCGTATTTTGGCAGAAGAGCGTCATGCAAAGACAGACCAACTGATTTTGACCGCACCGATCAGTGTTGGAAAAATTGTGCTGGCAAAATATCTGGCACTGGCGGCGGTGTTTTCACTGGCGATGGCAGTGATCAGCCTTTCGCCGCTGCTGCTTGGCAGGTTTGGTACAGTGCCTTATTCAGAGAGTTATGTAGCAGTCTTAGGATTTTGGCTGTATGGGCTTACCTGTATTGCAATCGGTACATTTGTATCATCATTGACGGAAAGTCAGGTGATTTCGGCAGTATTGACATTTGTACTGCTTTTTATCGGATATATGATGGACGGAATTACACAGATTGTTTCGTCCAGCGGCAATCTGCTTACACACATTTTAAACTGTTATAATCTGACCAGCGGTTTAGAACGTCTTTCAAATGGAGAGCTTGACCTTACTGCGGTTGTCTATTATATCAGTGTATCTGCATTGTTTCTGTTCTTAACCACACAGTCAATTCAAAAACGCCGTTGGTCTATGAGTATGAAAAAAATAGGGCTGGGAATTTTTAATGTAGGATTTGCGGCAGCAGCTACGGCATTCGTAGTGGTTTTAAATCTGGCAGCCGGCGCGCTGCCGTCAACGATAACCAATATCGACTGTACAGCAGCGCAGGTCTATGCAATCACAGATGATACAAAAAATGTTTTATCAGCATTAAATAAACAGGTAGATTTATATGTGCTTGTAAATGAATCCTCTCAGGATGAGCAGCTTGGTACGACACTGAAAAAATATGGTGAGCTTTCTTCTAAAATCAATGTGACCTATGTGGATCCGGCAGTGTCCCCGAGTTTTCATCAGCAGTATACACAGGATCGCATTTCTATGAACAGCATTATTGCGGTATGCGGGGAACGCTCAAAAGTGATCGATTATAGCAGCATTTACGAAACGTCTACGGATTACCAGACCTATTCTTCACAGACGACAGGATATGACGCAGAAGGGCAGCTGACAAGCGCAATACAGTATGTGACGAACGAGAACCTTCAGACTGTATACGAAATTACCGGGCATGGAGAGACAGAGCTTAGCGGCAGCTTTAAAGAGTCCATCGAGAAAATGAATCTGGATCTTCAGACATTAAATCTATTGGAAGCAGATGCGGTACCGAAAGACTGCGAGGCGGTTGTGATAAACGGTCCGACCTCTGATTTCTCAAAGGATGACGCGGATAAAATCATAGATTATCTGTCGGATGGCGGAAAAGTACTGATGACTACGACGTTTATGGCAGAAAAAATGGATCAGTTTAAACGCATCCTCGAAGCATATGAGCTTCAGCTGGAAGATGGACTGGTTATTGAGACAAGCGATCAGAATTATTATCAGAATCCGCTGTATCTGCTGCCGGATCTTTCTTATGATACGATTACGGCCGATGTGTCCGATGAATATGTCTGTATGCCATATGCACAGGGGCTGTCTTATCCGAAGGAAGAGGAAGACGGGATTTCTTATACGCAGCTGCTTGGCACTTCAGACGGCGCTTTTGTAAAGACAGATGTGCAGAATATGATGAGCTTTGAAAAAGAAGACGGGGATTTAGACGGGCCATTTACGGTGGGCATATCTGTTGTCGATACTAAGACTCAGGCACAGATGATTGTATATACATCGTTGGCAATGTTTAGTGAGGCTGCGGATGAGATTGTCGCGGGACACAATTTCAGTTTGTTTTCTTCGTCTATTCGCAGTCTGGTAGGAGAGCAGGAGACTTCCAGCCTGATTGTGATACCGGTAAAGGAATATACACTGGGTACGATTACTGTTTCACAGGGAACTACGCTGCTTACGGGCTTTTTCACTGTTATTGCAGTCCCGGTGCTGCTGACAGCAGCAGGAATATTGATATGGATGCGCAGAAGAAAGGCTTAGTATCATAGTGAAAGGAGAGAGATATGCAGAAAAAACAAGTCATTCAGTTTTCAGTCCTTCTGACAGCAATTTTAGTGATGGCAGGCGTATATTTTGGAATTCGTTCTTATAATAAAAATCAGGAGCTTCAAGAAGCTCAGGAGGAAGCGGCGGTAATTACGCTGACTTCCTTTGAACCGGAAAGCGTAACTGCGATCAGCTGTGAATCTGACGGTGTACAGTATTCATATCGAAAGGAAGGGGAGGAGTGGAAAGATGCTGATGACAGCGAAGCTATATTAGATCAGGATAAATTTGCAGATTTTTTGAAGCAGGCCGGCTCTATAGAGGCAGAAGAGGAGGTCGAAGGAGGAGATGATGCAGAATATGGATTTGGTAATCCGGTTCGTACAGTGACAATTACAACGACGAATGGCACTTCATCACTGATTTTTGGGATGGAGAATGAGATGCTTGGGCAGTATTATGTAAAAACAAGCGAAAGCAGCAAGATTTATCTGGTCGAAGCGTCTGTGCCGCAGATTTTTGATAAAACGAATGAAGATTTTGAAGTGGAAGACACGGATACCGATGCAGATTCAGATACTGAATGACACATCAGCTGAAAGATCGGATTCTAGAGCGTGTTTGAAAAATGCTTTCCGTGAGATGTACCTACAGGGCATAATATGCTTCACACTTTGTACCCACAAGCATGATATGGAGAATTTATCCCAAATTTATGAGCCGCAGCGGACAGCACCTCTAAAATTTGGGATGAATTCTTTGCAAAGTGGGGAGTACAGATCGCGGGAATGATTTTTCAAACGCGCTCTAGGTATTCATAAATGTATAAGTCACTTCCCCTTCTGCTGTTTTTCTTTGTCCAGACTGTGCAGTGCCTCTTCCAGCTCCTGCTCATTTTTTCCCTTGGCAATCCGATAAATCACAGTGTAGCCCCAGATTAGGATAGGAACAAGTATTGTGCATATGACGGAAGCTTTAAACATAACCATGCTGCTGCTGGTATCAAATAGTGCACACACCAGTGTAGCCAGATACATAATGGCTAAAAGTACAACGCCGATTAAGGCGAGTACGCGTTTGACCTGTTTCATAATAACACATCCCTTATATTATATTTTATATAACAGTTCCCTTAATATTATATTTTTGTAGCAGTTCAGATAGTGCTGCTTGTAGTTCTGCATCTGCGCTTTAGCAGCCGGACGGTCGCGGCACCCAGTCCGCCCCGGCTGAATGCCGGAAGCTAAAGGCACTGCTTCAGCTCCAATGCCCGTTTATCGGGCAGAATAAAGGGTTTCTAACAGTTATAAATTCTGCCTATTATTGATCGTTTTTATTTAAGGCCTATCAAAAACAGCCGGATGAGAGGAGCCATAATGTAACACCTATTATATAACAGGAGCTATTACTCCTGTGTAAAACTCGACATAAACTGTCTTGTGCGTTCTTCACGCGGATGTTCTATGACTTCATGAGGATCACCCTGTTCCAGAATACATCCCTCATTCATAAATATAACGTGATTGGACACATCTCTTGCAAATGCCATCTCATGTGTGACAATAATCATCGTAGTATTCTGATCAGCCAGCTTCTTTATGACTCTTAATACTTCGCCAGTCAGCTCTGGATCAAGAGCAGAAGTAGGCTCATCAAAGCAGAGAATATCCGGTGACAATGCCAGTGCGCGGGCAATGGCGACACGCTGGCATTGTCCGCCGGAAAGCTGATGCGGATAATTCTGCATCCGATCTGCAAGTCCCATTTGATGAAGCAGTATCTTGGCCTGTTCTTCGATTTCTTTATGTATCATTTTTTTATTTGCTTTATAATCCGGTGTATCGGAAGCAAGCAGTTCTTTCGCAAGCATGACATTCTGGAGAGCTGTATACTGCGGAAACAGGTTGAACGATTGGAAGACCAGTCCAAAGTGCAGCCGTTTTTTGCGTATATCACGCTCATTTTGGGAAGATGGATCGTCAGCGTCAAACAGTGTCTCTCCATTGACACGGATGATACCGCTGTCTGGCCGTTCCAGAAAATTCAGGCAGCGTAAGAGGGTGGTTTTGCCGCTGCCCGATGAGCCGATGATTGATACGACCTGACCTTTTTCCAGAGAGAAGCTGATGTCCTTTAGTACCTGCGTATGTTCAAATGTTTTACGTATGTGTTCCACTTCTAAGATAGACATGATTTTCCTCCAAGTAAGTGATTTATATGTGTTACAGTTCAGCCTTCGGATTCACTGTAACGGAATCCTGCTCATCGAAAGTTCGCCTTTGGGGAAGAGCTGGATTCCCTCTTGGCATAATTTACATTTACATACTTTGCAGTAAATACAAAGTACTGGGCTGAACTGTTACTTATATGTTACTTATATGTTGCTTTTCACACTCTGGTGTACTAACTTGAACTAATAAAATTATGCGAAAGCTATATAATAAAAGCACTGTGTTTCTATAGTTAGTAAAAATGTCATCGTGTCAGTACACTAGTGTATTGACACGACGGCATTTGAATGAATACAATTATCCGCAAGCCATATAATAAAAGCATTGTGGTTTCTATAGTTAGTAAAAATTTTCTGCATGATGCCATTTTTGCACCGCCGGAAAGTTATAAAAGCATTGTGGTTTCTATAGTTAGTAAAAATGTCATTGTGCCAGTACACTAGCCAGAGAGCGGCTCTGCTGCGAAAAGAAACGGCATAATATTTACAGAAGTTATAATTTATCGAAAGTACTCTAATTTCTTTTCTAGTTGTCCGAGCAGAAGAGTGATGATCCCGTTAAATACAAGATAATATACAGCGGTAAAAAACATTGGCCACATAGCACCTGAAATGCCCTGAGAGCCTTTCATAAATGCCGACCCTGCCCAGACGACTTCCTGCAGCGCTATGATCTGGGCTAAAGAAGTATCTTTAATCAATGTAATGACTTCATTGGACAGCGGAGGTACGATACGCTTAATCATTTGGAGCAGAGTAACTTTAAAGAAAATCTGGCTTCTTGTCATGCCGAGCACCAGTCCGGCTTCTGTCTGTCCGATTGGGATTCCCTGAATGCCTCCTCGGTAGATTTCCGAAAAATAACATGCATAATTTAAGATAAATGCTACAGAAGCAGCGAGAAAACGACCTGACTGGCCGCCGCCCCAGATCGGATTATGTAATAGCAGGCCGGGAAAAAAATAAATAATCAGAAGCTGGATCATCAGCGGAGTTCCGCGGATGACCCAGACAAGCAGCTTTGAAATATAACGCAGCGGACGGAATCTGGACATGGAGCCGAAAGCAATGACCAGTCCTAATGGAAATGCGCCTGCCAGTGTGATCGAAAAAAGTTTTAAAGTCTGTAAAAATCCAATGTTAAGTGATTTGACAACGATTGGAAATTGTTCAAGGAAAAGTTCCATTTGTTTATCCTGCCTTATTAACCGTTATGCTTTACTGGGCTACGATAGCAGCCTGCACACCATATGTCTCGGCGCATTCCATCATACTGCCGTCTGCATAGCTGGCAGCAAGAAAATCATTCAAAGCAGCTGCAAGATCAGATCCTTTGCGGAATCCGACACCGTATTCTTCATTATTCAGCCCGATTGTATAGGTCAGGTCTGTATAGCTGGTGCCTTCTCCTACCATGGCAGCTGCCATCAGGGAATCTATGATTGCGGCGTCAGATGTACCTGCAGCGACCTCCATCAGGGCATCTGCCTGTTTTTTTACCGGAGTATAGGAAAGTCCGAGCAGATCTGCCTGTTTGGCTCCTGCGCTTCCGCTTTCTACAGCAAAGGTAAGGTCAGCCAGGCTGTCAGTATCCTGATATTGATCAGCCTTATCAGAAGGAACGATCACGACCTGGGCATTGTTGCAGTATGCCTTTGAGCATTCCATGGAACTGGTGACTTCGTCGGTCAGGGTCATGCCATTCCATACACAGTCCAGAGTAAGGCCCTCCAGTTCCATAACTTTGTTATCCCAGTCGATTTCGATAAATTCTACAGATACGCCAAGGCTTTCTGCAAAAGCGGCTGCCATGTCTGCGTCAAAGCCAATCCAGTTTCCCTTTTCATCCTTATAATCCATCGGTTCAAACTCAGTAATACCAACGACAAGGGTTCCTTTGTCTTTTATGTACTCCAGATCGCTTTTGGAATCAGCGTCTGAATCCCCGGCATCACCGGAAGTGTCAGAAGCATTAGCAGCATCAGCGGCGCCGGAAGGTGTGTCAGAATCGGAATCATCTTTCGAATCATCCGGGGAAGAAGCATCACTGCTGTAGTCTTTATTAGCATCGCTGCCAGAAGCATCAGTGCTGCCGCAGGCTGCTAATGAAAATGAGAGCATCAGTGTAAGTGATAGTGCGATTAATTTTTTCATAATTTTTCTCCTCTACATATATTTATCTGAAATAAAGCAATTTTGCCGATGCAGCCCTTTGGTATGGCATCTATTATGCATGTAGCAAAATCACTTTACCATAATAGCAGTTTAGCAGAGTGAAGTCAATAGAAAGTGATTTTCTCTTGCATATACAGTTACAGTTCAGCCTTCAATGTCATTAACTTATGATTTTGTAACCGTTCAGATAGGGTGTTACAGTTGTGGATACCCGGACGCCGGGTGAGAGGAGCTGTCCCGTCTTCCTGTGACGTTGAAAGAATGCTAAGAATCCCTAGAAAGTGAAAAATTGTTCAAAAAAAGGTTGAAATTTTTAAATATATCAAATTATATAAAAAAGACTTGGAAAACAGCTAAAGATAAGTTATAATAAAATTTGATTAATATTAAGGATAAAAACTTCTGCAGCAGGCAGAAGAAAAAAGGATGGGATATAGTTATGGCATTATTAGATGAATGGAAAAAAATCGCCTATAATGAAAAAGCAGATAAGGGCGAACTTCAAAAATTATGGCAGCGGTATTTCATGTTGGAAAAAGGAGTGTATGAGAAGCTGCTGAAAAATCCAGATGAAGAAGTAAAGGGTACGGTTAAGGAGCTGGCTGAAAAATATGATTTGAGTATTCTGCATATGACTGGATTTTTGGATGGAATTAACGACAGCCTTAAGGAGCCGAATCCGATCGAGACGATGGAAGAGGATACAGTTGTCAGCCTCGCATTTGACAAAGTAAAGCTGTATAAAAATATGGTAGATTCCAAAGCAGAATGGCTGTATGAGCTGCCTATGTGGGATGATATTTTTGATAAGGAAACAAAAAGGGCTCTTTATCTGGAGCAGAAAAAATCCGGTACAGTAATTGTCGGGAAAAAAATCGGCCGCAATGAACTGTGTCCATGTGGAAGCGGCAAAAAATATAAATACTGTTGTATGAATAAAAAATAATATTGTAGAATTCTCCAGCTGATGATATCAAATCAGTATGGAGAATTTTTTATTATGCCCGCGAACGATATGATTTGCCAAATCTATTGCCTTTATATGTTAACAGTTCAGCCCAGTACTTTTCATTTATTGCAAAGTACGTAAGAACATGTAAATTATGCCAAGAGGGAATCCGTTCTACACTCCGTTTCGGTCCGTTCTAAACAAGCGCCACTGGCGCTTAGAACCTCTTCGCCAAAGGCGAACTTTCAATGAGCCGGATTCCGTTACAGTGAAGCCGAAGGCTGAACCAATGTCATTAACTTAAGCTTTGCCAGTATGTAACAATTCAGACAGGGTGTTACATATTGGCTGTGCGGACGTTGGGAGAGGGAATCTTCCCGGTCTGCCTGCGTCCGTTCCAGAATGCTAAGAATCCCTAAGCATTCTACATCTGCGCTGTGGCACCGAACGGTCGCGGCACCCAGTCCGCCCCGGCCTAAGGCCAGAAGCTAAAGGTGCCGCTGCGGCTTCGCCGCCTGTGTACAGAACAGAATGATAAGGGCTTCTAAGCATTCTTCCAAAGCCGCCGGCAGACCGGTCAGATTCCCTTTCCCAGCTGTTTCTGACAGGCAGTACATGAAATCTTCTATCTGTATGGGCTGTATCAGATGAATGATCTCAGATTAGCAGTTCACAGTTCAGAGTTCTGGAAGATGAATTTATCGTTCTCATTGTAAGGCTTATCAAAAGCAGCCGGGTGAGAGGAGCTGTCCCGTCTTCCTGTGACGT
>CANDMV010000137.1 GCA_947385875.1 uncultured Eubacterium sp.
ATATCATGCCCTGTGGGTACATCTCACGGAAAGCATTTTTCAAACACGCTCTAGAAACTACACAGAAAAAGGCGGAATATATCTTGTGGCATCCGACAATATTTGATAAAATACTACAAGGATACTGTCATAACGGCAGAAGGCTGATTCGCAGCCTATAATTACGAGGAGGAATAGTAGTGGATAAAATGGCAGCATTGGAAGAGGCTATCAAAAATATTTTTTTGTATTGTTTGAATGAGCCGGATCTTTTGAAAGCAGTGAAGGATAAATTGACAATCAATTCAGGTAATACCTGCGATTGTGAAGAGAAGCAGGCACACCCTCTTGATTGTTCAAATGACAATAATAACACAGGCGGTGCGGCATTAAATGAAAAGATAAATCAGATTCTCACTAACCAGAAGAGCTGTGAGGATTGGATAAAAGAAGAGCATGATAAAGTAATCACGAAGATCGATGAACGCTTAGCAGAAATCGAAAATACAATGAAACAATATAATGAAAGCTTAAAATCAGAGAACAAAAGCTTAAGAACAGAGAACAAAAGCTTAAGAACAGAGAACGAAGGCTTAAAATCGGAGAATGAAGGCTTAAAATCAGAGAACGAGGGCTTAAAATCGGAGAACGAAGGCTTAAAATCAGAGAATGAAGGATTAAGATCCGAAAATGAAAAATTATTATCAGAGGAAGAAATAGGTAGAAAAGAAATATCACAATATTCTGTCTTTCATGAAACCTTAGAGGTCCTGAATGGTATATATTCATTAGATGATGAAAACAAAGAATATATCGAGCGTTTGTGCGGCAGCCTGGATATGCTGGCAATCATTTCATTAGGACGCGATGACGGCAGGATCGAACAATTATGGTCTTATCTGCGGGATCTGGCAGTGAAAAGCAGCGCAAAAGACAAGGAGGTGTCAAATCTAAATAGATATTTTGAATTTTGCTTAAAAACAGCCAACTCAGCGAAAACAGAGGCTGAAAAATATGTGATGCTGAATATTGAGCGGGAAAGTGAATTTGATATGGATACATGTATCAGGACATCTGACAGCAGGCAATTCGGGAAAATCAGAGAGATTGCAGTCGGATGTGTCATGTTGGGTAAAAAAATTAAATATAAGGCTGTTGTGAGAGTAGAGTGAAAGGATGTGAAAAGACGATTTTCACAGCAAGGGGTGTAAGTGAATGATTATATTTTGAAGATCTATATTTTGGAGGTAAAAATACGTGTATGATGATGAAATTAGGAGAATTGTTGAAAGTGGAAGACTGCTGTTATTAGAGAATGATGATGGCGAATATTTTTTGTATGATGATAATTGCAAGATTCTGATTCCTGTGGATCAAAAATATATTGAAAAAGATTGTGGATGCTATACCGAAATAGAAAGTCAGTTTATTCGATTAAAAACTTTTATATATCAGAAAGAATTAATAGGGAAAAGGTATGCTCAGGTATTATTTGACAAGCTTGTGCAAATAGAGGAGCTGGAGTATTTTTCATCAAGAAGCTGGTTTGTAAACGCGCGTTATCCAAGTATAAGAGGATATTACATTAGAAATATAGTTTATAACGGAACAACACGAAGGATTGAAAGCTTAGAAAATGACCAAAAGGCGTATATTTTGCAGGTAATATATCTGCCGTGCAAAAGCCTTATGGAAGACAATCGGGTGAATTTGCGTGAATTATCCCAATATGGCTTAAAAGTTTCTGATAGGCCATTATCCTATATATCCTGTGAAAAACGAAATAATAAAAAGGATAATGTTAATACAAAGAATGAAGACTGCGCCAGACCTAATATTCAGAAATTATTATATTGTGATAAGAACAGATGCAATCTGAAAGGCTATGAACAGGAGATGCTCTATGACATAAAAGCAGGACACTGGGACGTGTATGAAAATAGAGATGCATGGAAGCAGGATCAGAGGCTGGTTGCGCGTGACCCTCGGAAGGATATAAAAAAGAATGGCGTAATCGGAATTGATTTCGGGACAAAGAGCACGGTAGTTGTCAGGCAGGAGGGAAGTAATGAAATCAGGCCGATCAGGATAGGTTCTGTATCATTAGAGGCAGAAGTGGCAGAGCGTGATTTTGAAAATCCGACGATCATATCGTGCAGCAATATCACGAAATTTTTAGAGGATTATAGTGAGAAAGTTGGCCGGCCGGAAACCTGTTGTGATGATCTGTTCGTGTCCTATGGTGCGTATGAGGGTTATAAAAACTGCCCTACAGAAAATTTCTATGCGTATTTTTCAGAACTCAAGCAGTGGGCCAACATGGAAAAAAAGGATGCGGTAGTTTCGGACATTAAAGAAAAAGCAGAGTATCATCTGGGTGAAGAGTGTTCGATCGAGCAAAAGATTTTAAATCCAATAGAGGTCTATGCATACTATATAGGCTTGTATATTAATAATATGCGCAATGGTATTTATTTAAAATATATGATGTCTTTCCCGGTAAAGTATTCAAAGGCTGCAAAAGAGCTTATTAGAAGCAGCTTTGAAAAAGGACTGAAAAAATCGCTGCCAGCTACGGTCGTTGAAGATGCAGAGATTATGCCGAAGTTTACTGTAGAATATCAGATCAGCGAGCCTGCCGCATATGCGGTCACTGCGCTGGAGCAGTCAGGATTTAAGCCGGCAGATGAAAATGAAAAATATCTGTATGGCATATTTGATTTTGGCGGAGGGACAACAGATTTTGACTTTGGCGTATGGCGCGGCGCAGATGATGATGAATTTGATAAGTTTAATTGTGATTATGTATTAGAATGCTTCGGTGCGGATTCGGATGTACGGCTGGGAGGGGAAAATATTCTGGAAATGCTGGCATATCAGGTGTTTAAAGATAATAAAAGCATGGCAGCTGAAAAGAAAATAGCATGTGCGCTCCCGCTGGATCAAACGGCGTTCATTGGCGGAGAACAGCTGATTAGCAATTCTCAGTCTGCAAATAGGAATCTTACGCTGCTAAAAGAAAATCTGCGGCCGCTCTGGGAGCAGCATGAAGATTGGGAGAAGGAATATGGTAAGAGGAACAGCGAGAACTTGAGCGCTGATGAAAAAAAGGAAGAGTTTATCGAGATTCAAATGAATGATTTTAACGGAAAGGCTGTTCCAAACTGCCGATTTCTGATAGATACCGGGAAGCTGCTGAAATTGATAAAAGAGCGGATTCAAAAGGGAGTGGACGCATTCTTTCAGTGTATCGAGAAATCGATTCTGGGAAATAAAGCAGCACAGTCTGCTTCAGAAAAAATATATATTTTTCTGGCAGGAAACTCGTGTAAATCAATATTTGTCAAAGAAATATTTCAAAGCACCATTCAAAAATACAACCAAGAATACAGCAGTATTGAACGCAAGGATCAGGATCGGTTTGAGCTGATCGAGCCTCTTGAGGGTGTGATAGATGACGACCAGTACCTACCGAATGCGAAGACAAGCGTGGCATACGGTCTGGTAAAAAGCCGTCCCGGCGGAAAGATTTACGTAAAGAAGAATTATGAGACAGATTCAAATGAGGAAACCAGATTCAAATATTATCTTGGTATTGATAGAAGAAATTATTTTCATTGCAGACTGGCTCCGATGATGGAAGATGAAAGCGGACATAATATAACTGCTTATCATATATGGCATAAGTTCCAGGGCGCCGGAATGGGGACTGCAAGGATTTATTATACCGAGAATCCATGTGCAGATTCGAAAGCGGAAAAGCTTGCGATCGGCAAGATACCGTTTCACGAAATAATGTTTGAGGCTGACGAAAATAAATATTTGTTCGTCAGAGCTGTAAAGCCTTCTGTGATCGAATATACAATCGCTGGTTTCATCGATGAAATAGACGAGGAATCGCTGATAAAAGAGTTAGATCTTGATAAACAATAGGAAAGGAATCGTTATTATTAAAAAGTGAAAGGAGCAATGAATAGAAGACTCAGATCTTGATAAACAATGGGGAAGGAATCGTTATAATTAAAAGGCAATGAATAGAGGAATTATATCTTGATAAAAAAGAGGGAAGGTCGTTATTATTAAAAAGTGAAGGGAGAAGTGAATAGAAGACTCAGATCTTGATAAAAAAGAGGGAGGAATTTGATTGGACAAGCTTTACATATATATAGATTATGACCCGTTTGAATATACGAATTATTTTCATCTGGCTGTGAATGATAATGTGGTGATACGATATTATCCGGAAGAAAAAGTGGATGATATGTTCAAAACAATTCTTGAAATAGGAAATGCGGGGAATCGCTTTGAATTGTATATTGTCCAGAGTGAAAATGCGTCAGAGTGGGATTATCAGAAAGCCTTTCGGGAGCATGGGATGGAATTAGGTCCGATGGAAGGTTGCGAGCCGGGACAGTTATGCCGTGAGCTGAATGCATTGTTTGACGAGGAGTATGGGATTCGAGGACAAGATGAGCCGTCAGATAAGAAACGAATTCAGCTGATGTATTTGGGCAGCTGTGTGCTGCAGAAGGATGGCTGTGAATTGCACGAGACACTCCGGCAGGCAGAGGAAATATTAAAGCACGGCGGCGAAGAAATGACAGAGCTGGCGCGCATTATTAGAAAAAAATATGATAGGATGAATGCACATGAATAATTTTGAAAAAGATCGAATTGAGAGCAGGAATACAGTCGGCAGACAGAAAGAGGTAATTGCTGATTTATTAGATTTAGCGCAGCGGCATACGGGTTTATTTGATTCGGCGACAATCAAACAATTAAGATTACATCAGGCAAAATGCGAAAGATTATATAAAAAGCTGGATAAAAATGAATTTGAAATAGCGATTGTCGGGCTTGAAAAGGCGGGAAAAAGTACCTTTGGAAATGCACTGATGGAGAATCGGATTCTGCCGGATGCCGATGAACGATGCACATATACTTCTACGTGTATACGATATGGTCAGGAGGATCGGGCTGTAGTAAGGTTCTTTAGCAGCCGTGAAATGGATGAGGTTCTTCGCGGGTATCTTAAGACACTAGGAGTGGAGAATGTAGATGCCTATACCTATCAGACATTGTCTAAAGGAGAATATCTCAGCTTGTTTGCAAAGCTTGATCAGCGGGATCAGGATCGTTATGAAAATACAGTGCATCAGGATATTTTAAATCTGCTTGATAATAAAAAAGAAATTCTGTCATTGTATATCGGACAGCCGGATCGGATTTTTGAAGGAGAAGATCTGTATCAGGAGAGATTTAAATCATATATTGTCAGCCCCAAGGTTGCGGTAGCTGTGAAAGAAGTAGTCATAGAGGCATCCAGACTTGGAAAGCTGCAGAATGCGGTAATCTATGATGTGCCGGGATTTGATTCTCCTACCAGTATGCATCTGGAACAGACAAAGGAGCGCATGAAAGAAGCAGACGCGATTATGCTGATCGCTTCAGCAGAAAAGCCCAGCTTTACTGCGCCTGCGTTAAATATGTTTCAGGAAGTGGTAGATGAGGATAATGTCTCATTGGCAGATAAGCTGTTCATATTTGGCAACCGGGCGGATGCGGCAAATACTCTTGGCAAAAATATACAGACGCTTAGAGATGACGCAATGAAGTGGAAGCTGTTAAGCAGGCAGCAGCTGAATGAAAAATTAATGGTTGGCTCTGCGAAGGCCCATCTTCAAAAATTAGGTCTTGTAGATGGTGATTATTGTATCAGAAAGATTGAGGAAGATAAAGAATATCATATCGCATGGCCGTATGGAGACGGCATAGAATACGCATATGAAAAGCTGGCAGAGTACAACGAGAAAGAGCGTTTTCCGATTATTAAGAAGAAAATAAAGAGAAATAATGAGGCGCTGTTTGACATATTTAAAGAATTGAAAGAAAAATATGATGGAGATCTGATGATTGACCACAGTGCGATATTGGCAGAATCATCGTCTCTTAAGTTCAGAGCTAAGAAAACAATACGAAAAGAACTCGAAGAGCTTCGTTTTGAAATAGTCAGAAAATATAGAAATGATCTTGCCTTGTCCAGACGACTTCAGGAAGAGGTGTCGAAGCTGTTTGAAGATACGGAAAGGTACGCGATTACAGAAGAGGACATACATAATGCAGAGCTGAAGATCGATGATGCTGCCGGATGCGTAAACGTAGAAAAGGTGGAAGAGGATATTCGAGAAGCAAAATTTAATCTGATTTATGGAAATTTCTCAGAATCTGCTTTTGCGGTTGCACAGAATGACCACGCCGAAAACTATACTAGAATTGTGGAAAGCTTTGAAAACGCAGTAGGTATTCATGAGAGGTCAGAAAATTATGAAAAGCTGCATCAGGTGATCACGTCATTTGTGGAAACATGCAAGAAGAGTACAGAGGATGAATTTATCTATCAGTCAATTATTGAAAGGTTTGTCCGGGATGTAGTGGAAGTGCTGATAAGAATGCCGTACAGCTCAGAAGCACGATTAAACAGGTTTGTCCATGAAGCAGAGGTATTCAGCGGGCTGGTAATGTTTTATAATTCCGGCGACGCCAATGAAGGCTATCAGAGACAGTTTTTGTCGGTAGCACCTAAAAATCAGCCGCTGCTGCTGGCGCTGGTATTTCATGATTATCTGCAGTCTGATGAAAGCAGTAAAAGCGTGATGTGTTATATCGGGAGCATATGTAACTCATTATGCGAGAATCCAGAGGTGGTACAGTTAGTCTTTTCCATAGTGAAGCAGGATCCGGTCGGCGGCGCTGACGCGATTCGAAAGATGGTTCTTAAAGAAAACTGCAAAAATTGTAAGTCAGACGAAGATTATGCGAGAACTGTGATCCCGGCATTGAGAAAGGTAAAAGCGAAAATTGCGGATGAGGGTGCAGGCGGCAGCGATCATAGTACTAAGAAATATGATTTTGACTTCACGAATAAATCCATTTTTGAAAGACAGTATAAGCAGTTTTTTGGAAATATGCCGGTAAGGTCGTATGATGATGTACGTGAGTTTTTCAAGGTGGATTTGGAGATTCTGGAAAAATTTCTGATTCATGCGTCAATTCCTGCGATCAGGCTGGAGAAGCCGTTTGTAGCCAGAGAAGTGCAGTCGATTAATAAGCTGATAGACAAAGTCGAATCAGAAGATTTTGAAAAAATGATAAATGAAAACGTGGGACTGCTGTTCCCAGGGCTTTCTGAATCTGAAAATATGGCAGTGGAGAATTATATAGCAAATAAGGAGGTTGTAGCAGAGGCAGAGAAAATTCTAAAGATTCTGGATGGCGCAGAATAAATAGCTGATAAAAAGACGTAATAGGTCAGCTTGCGTGGACTGGGTGCCGCAGCCGTCCGGTGCGTTCACAGTTTATCGGCTCTGTTTTATCAAATAAAGGTTTTTAGGTAAATGCCCGCCATATAAAAAAACGGCGTATTGGTGGGCGGTTATGCTGTGCCCGAAAAGACTTAACAGACACTCTCCAAACCTCTTTATATGTTCTCTAATGGAATTATACAGATTCATTGAAACCGCATGATTAATTAAAAGTTTCCCAATCTGTCGGACTTCTATAGTCCGACAGATTGGGAAACTTTTAGTTAATTATTGAAGACAACAGAGACTATTTGTTGAAAAGACTTGATGAATTGTGCGCAGAGAGTGAGAAAAAAAGTTTTCAGGAAATTGTATTGCCGAATAATGCATATACAGTTGTAATTTCAGTTTTTATGTAGTATACTATAAAAAAGTGCAATTTCAAACAAAGTAATTGCTGTCAAGTATCTGCGCGGGCACGTTTATTTTGACCATTGCCTGCAGAAATAAAGTATAACAGGAGGCCAGCTATGAAAAAAGAGCGCATGGACATTCAAGAACCGGTCTTGCCAAAGAGCGGCAGCAGCTTTCCAGGAATATCCGATACGGTACAGATCGATTGCTTTACCGGTTCGCCCGGTATTAAGATATCTATTCCGGTCTCAAAAGCGCGTGCGCTGACACCTGGCCTAGAGCTTATATACAGCGCATCGAACGGCAACAGCATCTTTGGGATGGGGTTTCAGATTCCTGCTATGTCGGTGTTTCGCAAGAGTTCGGATCATATCCCGGTATACGATCCCAAAGCGGATGTTTTTACGATAACAGATATCGGCGAGGTGGTCTTTCTATCGGAGAAGACGGCGGGAGGCATATATGAGGCGCATTATCGTCCGCAGAAGGAGACCGAATGCGCAGATATCCGTTATTTTATAGAAGATGAAAATTCATACTGGAAAATGGTGACGCATGAGAATGCGGTTTATTCTTATGGAATGTATAGTGAGAGCAGGCTGTCTGCCCCGAACAAGGGACAGGATGTATATATGTGGATGCTCGACGAGGTGCGGGATGCCTGCGGCAACAGCATCCGGTTTCAATATGACAGGGAAGGCGCCAATCTTTATCTTCATTCCATACAGTATGGGAATTACTATGCAACCGGTTTTGATGGACGAAGCGAGGAACGCTATTTCTTTGAAGTAGTATATGATTACGGCGAGCTGGATATCAGCGGGGAGGCGCTTTCCAGGGCGGATGCTGACCCTTACCGGGCACGTGGCGTGCGGCCGGTGCGCAGCGATTGTTTTTGTTCTTACCGCAGCGGATTTGCGGTCTGGACAAAATATCTATGCCGCAATATCTGTATGTTTCATCACTTAGAAGGCAAAAAGGCGCCGACACTTGTAAAAGCAGTGCATTTCTCCTATTCGGACGGGGCGCCGGCGCAGCTTGTCTGCATCCAGGACAGCGGATACCGGCAGCAGGAGGATGGCAGCTATGCGGTCATGCATATGCCGCCGACGGATTTTTCCTATACGCCATTTCGGCCGACGGAGGCGGCGTATTGCACGGTTGGGACGCAGGGCGGCGGGAAACTGCCAGGATATTTGCAAAGCGGCGGCTTTCAGATGGCGGACCTTTACGGAGAGGGCAGAAAGGGCCTGCTGTATATGAATGATACAAGTGTCTTGTACTATGAGCCTATGGGGAATGGAACTTATCAAAAGCCGGTGGCGCTTGGCGCTTTTCCGATCGAAAAAAGAACCGGATTCCGGCAGCCCGTGCTTGCGAGTCTGGATGGAGACGGGGAGTTAGAACTGGTTGTCCGTACCAGATACCGGAGCGGTTATTATGAGCTGGATGGGGAGAACCGCTGGCGCGCCTATACCGGATTTTTGCAGTATCCAAATGAGATCGAAAACCCTGAAGTGGAATATACGGATGTCGCAGGGGACGGGTTAAGCCATATGCTTTTGTGCCGCAGGAATGAGGTCTGGTATTATAAGGCTTTGAAAAAGAAAGGATACCAGGCGGCAAAAGCTGTTGCGGCGCAGACAGATTTTCCTATAAAAAGTAGCAGCAGCAGGGAATATGTCGGTTTTTTACAGATGTTTGGCGACGGGCTGGAACATCGGGTAAGAATCCGCAGCGGTTGTGTGGAATGCTGGCCAAATCTCGGATACGGACGCTATGGCAGTCGGATGGTGTTTGAAAATTCCCCGGTGTTCCCGGAAGAGTTTTCGACCGCACGGCTTGCGTTTGGCGATCTCGACGGCACAGGGACGACGGATATCGTTTATATGGGAAAGGATGTCATGGCTGTTTATTTTAATCACGGGGACGGAAGTTTTCGCGGGCCGGTGCAGATTCCTCTGCCACAGCCTTTTACGGAGACGGATATGGTACAGTGCAAAGATTTGTTCGGGACCAGCGCGGATGCGGTGGTGTTTACCAAGGCAGGGACGGTATTTACGCATTATGCATGGGACTTTGTGATGGGGAAAAAGCCATATCTGCTGTGCGGCATCAATAATCATATGGGGAGTGAAACGGTTCTGACATATGCCGGCTCCACAGACTTTTATTTTGAGGATAAAGAAAACGGCCGTCCGTGGATGCACAAGCTGCCATTCCCGGTTCCGGTCGTAGTGTCTATGGAACAAAGAGATTTGATTTCGGGAGGAAAGCTATGTAAGGCGTACCGTTACCGGGATGGCTATTACAACAGCTGGGACAGGGTATTTTCCGGGTTTGGATATGTAGAAGAACGGGAATGGGAAGAGGCGGCGGATGGCAGCAGTATGCCGGCTTCTTGTACGAAACGGTGGTTTTGGAATGGGGGCTGCAGGCTTTCCGGCGGGATGTATACGCTGGATGCGGACGCGTATCCGATGCCGGAAGGCCGTTTTGACCATACGCCGGATGCGGCATCTTATCTGGCGCTGGCGGGCTGCCTTAGACAGCAGGAAACGTATGATTTGGAGGGAGATGCGGCTGCGCTCCGGGAGATCTTGCAATGGAATTACCAGGTACAACGGCTGCATCCGCCGCTGGATGGGCGCAAGGGAGTATACCGCGTCTGCTCGTCGGAGTCTATGGAGGGCAATTATTATCATGCACCAAACGATCCTGCTGTTGTGCACAGGTTTGCGTTGGAGGAAGACGGATACGGGCATGTAACAAAAGCGGCGGACGTGTATTATCCAAGAAGGGGCGGCGATCCTATGACTCTGCGCGTAACGATTGCTGTGTCAGACTATATCAATGAAACGCAGGCGTATGGGCAGACCGGGCTTTATGTGTCAGGGCTTTGCTATCAGAGCAGAAAATACGAGATGAACGGCGCAAAACCGGGGCTTGTGCGCGGGCGGGCCGCCTATTTTACGCTGGAGCAGCTTGCGGAGCAGAGTGCGCGGGCGTTTGAAGATACGGCTGCGTATGGGCAGGCATTTGACGGGGACGCGGAGCAGATGCGGCTCTATGCGTGGGAGCGGTCCTGTTTTTGGGACGACGCGCAGGAAAACGCGCTTGCACCCGGTGCTGCGGGGCGCAGGATGCTGCTGCACCACAAGGAAGAGGCAGTCTATCCAGATAGCTATGCCGCAGAGGTTTATGGGCCGTATTTTGCGGATGACGCTTCGCGCAGGGCTTATTTAAAGCGGGACGCAGGGCTTGGCTGGTCGGATGGATACTGGTGGAATACACAGGCAGTGTGCTATTATTATAAGGAAGAAGATCAGATGTTCTATCTGCCATACAAAGAGGAAGACGGATTTTTGGAACAGGATACATGCGTACATAGCAGGCGGGAGGCTGCTTATGATACTTATGGGATGTTCCCGGTTGTCTATCGCAGCTGGGCCGGGGAAGGCAGCGTGTGCGAAATCCATGCGCAAGTAGATTACCTTGCACTCGCATACTGCCGTGTTACGGATGCAAATGAGAACGTGTCTGAGGCAGCCTATGATCCGCTGGGGATGGTAATGGCTGTGTCTTCCTATGGAATGCTGGAAGGAACGCATGAGGGCGGCATGGAATTATGTGCATACAAAAATGTGCGGCCAAGTGATTATAAAGATGTCATTTCAAACAGCCGGACTTATCTTCAGGATGCAATGAGCTACTACTATTATGACCTGTTTCGTTTTATGGAACGCGGGGAGCCGAACGTAACGGTGGAGTTAAAGAGAATGGACGGGGAGCACGCGCTGTGTGCGCACACGTTTCTGGACGGCAGGATGCGGGAGATTGAACATAGGGGAAAGGAAGAAGAGGGATTTTGCGTGTCAAAGGGCGTTGTATATGGCGGCAAAGGGCAGGTTTTAAAGGAATACCCTGCGTATTATTCTCCGGATGCGGAATACGGATGGAACAAAGAGGAGCCATGCAGCGCGCCTGTCATATATGAATACGACGGGCAGGGGCAGGTTGTAAAGACGCAGCAGTTTGTGCATAACACTGCGGAGAACGGGAAGCTGCGGCGCGTGTTTGCCAAAATCTACCGTACGCCTTGGGAAGAAAAGGTCTATGATTATAATGACACAATCAAAGATTCTGAGCTGTACCAGTCTTTTATGGAATGCTGCCCGGATACGCCGCAGCGCGGGATGGCGGATCAAAAAGACGCATTGCATAAGGCGGAGGCTTTTTATGGCACGCCGCTTACCAAGTTATTTGATAATTGCGGGAATGTGGAGCATGAGGTCAATTATGATGGCAGCAGGACGACCAATACGTATGATATCAGCGGACGGTTGAGCAGCTGTCAGGATGCCAGACTTGCGGTCTGTAATTTCCGCTACCGCCTCGATATGCCGGGGCAGCCGGTGTGTGTAGACGGGGCGGACTGCGGGCGCAAGGCGCATATATATAATCGGCATGGGAAGATCTGCGCGAGCTGGGATGGCAGGCAGACGCCTGTGCGGATGGATTATGACTGGCAAGACCGCGTGGCTGCGGTACGCGTGCAGGATGGAGATGGGTTTCTTACGGTAGAAAAGGCCGTTTACGGAGATACGTGCGGCCTGCCGGAGCAGGAGGTAAAAGATAAGAATTTAAATAGCCAGGTATTTTGCTACTACGATGGCGCGGGCGTACATACCAGCCGCAGCTTCCATATAGGAGGCCAGCCATGCCTGGTGCAGACACAGTTTTGCCAATCCTATCAGGAAACACCCGATTGGGACGGCGCGGATGCCCCTGTGTTGGAAGATGTGATATGGGAAGAGCGCATGGAATATAATGACTGCGCGCTGCCGACAGTGCGGGTGTCCGCCGACGGCTCTGTGACAAGGTGGAGGTATTCCGTGAGCGGAAAGCTGACGGATGTAAGCGTAGAGGACCGGGCCGGGCGCAGGGATGTGATCAGCGGCATGACGTATCACGCAAGGGGCATGCGCACGCGGGCGTGTTATGGGAATGCTGCGGTATCGGAGTATACGTATGATTCCGCCACGGGCGCGCTTGTAGGCGTGCGTTCCATCCGTCAGGGGACGGCCGTTTTTGTGGACAGCCGTTATGTCTATGACCCGGCTGGAAACCTCACAAGGATGCGGGACGACGCACAGCAGACAGTGTACCACGGGCAGCAGAAAGTGGAGCCGTTGTGGGATTATACGTACGATCCATATTATCAGCTGGCCAGGGCCACAGGCAGGGAGCTGACCGTGGGGGATGAAAACGACCTGCAGCAGATGGAAATGTACACAGAAAGCTATGTGTATGACGGCAGCGGAAACCTGATCCGTGTGAAGCATAACGCGCCTTCGTTTAAATATACAAGGGGGCTGGCCCCATATGCACTAACTTTACGAAAAACATAGAAGTTGCTGTCGGACGGTTTTT
>CANDMV010000138.1 GCA_947385875.1 uncultured Eubacterium sp.
AAAAAACTTTTTAAACATTTTTCATTTTACCTATTGACATTTCTTAGCTGGACTTATCCTTACTTAATTAGAGAGGTATAAAATCCCCTGCCTTTATCTATTTTTCGTCAATAGAAAGTCAGGATATTAGTTTTATGATTCAAACAGTCAGTTTGATGTCATATGCGGCACCTATTAACAGCACAAAGATTGATATTATACAGCAGTTTTGCTTCACACAGATGTTTTCATGTCATGTGCGGCACCGCTTAGCGGTATCAGGATCGATATTGCAAAGCAGCTGTTTTCTGCTTCTTTATGCATTACCCCATTATATCCACGCACCACATCACTGACATTCATCAGCCCGATCCCATGCTCCTGCGGCTTATCTTTCTCTGTAAATCTCTTCCCGCACTCTTGTGCCATATCCATACTGTTTTTTACTTCGAGAAGAAAGCATTTCTTCACTATTTTCGCCTGAATACAAATAAAACGGCATCCGCCGCACTGTATCCTCTCACATGCTTCTATTGCATTGTCTAAGATATTTCCAAATAAGACACATAGGTCAAACTCATTGATTGTCCCATCCTTCGGTATCTGCACGTCACACTCCCACTGAATTTCCTCTTCCTTTGCCCGTTTCCGTTTCTGGTACAAAATTGCGTCCACTGCGCTGCTTCCCGTCAGATCTGCACCGGTCTCCAGTCCGCTTTCCTCCATATTTTTCAGATAGCAGCTAAGATTCTCCCATTCTTTGTTCCGAGACAGCGCCGACAGGGCAATGATATGGTTTTTCATATCGTGCCGCAGACTTTCCGACTGCCTATACTGCTCTGCCAGCATTTTATAGACTGCAATCTGAGAATGGTAACGACTGCTTTTTTCCTGCTCTGCATAAATCCGGTGCATTCCAAACACGTAAAAAATCGCAGCAGCCATACATAAAAGCGACAGCAGAAAAAATTCAGCATGGCTGAATATCTGGTCGTAATACAATCCCATGCGGCCCCCGCTTCTTAACAGAATCCCATTGCTCGCACCCCAGCTTGCCACGTCATACACTATAATAATCACAAGCAGCGGAACTGCCAGCACCGCATACCATTTCCCCGGCTTGCCGTCAAACACAGGCTCAAGATGCTTATACATCCAATATACGGTAAATATGACAAAACCATATTGGATACAGTCAATCAGCACGTTCTCCCTCCCGCTTAAAAATGGTTCCGGTATCTTTTGGACTATGTGCCTAAAAAACAATACCATGCCTGACAGAAGCGACACACAGAATACTCCTGCCAGCCTTGCATTCATCAGCAGCATGGAAGCTGCCAGAATTCTTTTCTCCCTGTCGGACCAAAACAGCAGCATTACCAGCCCCATGTAGAATACGACATGAAACACGGCAGTGAAAATATATGGAACTAAATACTTACGGCCCGCAAGCTCCAGAATGAAACCGCCGCCAAAAGAAAGAAGTATAAACAGCCGTTCATTCCTTTTCGAAGCCCCTAAATATTTTTTACAGAATTTACCAGCTGCCCGCGCATATATCAGAGAAAATGGTGCTGCGGCCAGAATATCCGCATATTCTAAAATCTCTTTCATAGACATCCCTTTCATAAAATGCCTCCGTGTTTACGCATAGCCTTAAGAACCTCCTGGCAGAATTCCTCATACCTTCTTTTCGCAATCACGATATTTTCCCCGTTTTCCATAGTCACTTCCTGCCTGTTATACACCTCTACATATTTCAGATTTATCAGAAAACTTTTATGACACCTGAAAAACCCTTTATCCCGCAGCTTGTCCTCCAGCTCTCCGATCTGCCCGTAATAAGTAAAAATACCTTCCGTGCCATGTACATCAACGATTCTCCCTTTGATCTCGAAATAGTATATATCGTCAAGAAATAGTTTCTTTTTCTGCCTTTCCCTGCTGACAACGATAAATTCCTGAGAACGGCTTCCTGCCTTTCGCACAGCTTTTAGCAGTACCCTTTTCAGTTTCGTTTCATCTACCGGCTTTAACAGATATTGGAAAGCTTCCACGTCATAGGCATCGAACACATATTCCCTGCTGGAAGATATAAAAATAAGAATCTTGTCAAATGACTTTTCACGAAAAATCTGCGCTGTTTTCATCCCATCCAGATCCTGCATCATAATGTCAAGAAAAACAATATCAAAGCTTTCGGATGCCTGAAGCAGTTCCCTCCCATTACAAAACCGGCGAATCATGCATGGTATTTTCAGTTCTTCTAAAATATCTTTAATTTTCTTTGCCATATGGCAGCATTCTATGACTTCATCATCACATACTGCAATCGAGAACATTTTTATCACCTGCCTTATATCGGGTATATTGTATATATCGACAAAAACGGAGATAAAGTTCTGTATTGCGACATGAACGGACATTTTCGTGTAATAACCGTTTTTTATGAATGGAATCCGGCTTCACGCAGCAGCGGGCTTACTATGAAACACCTTTTGTTAAACACCATACAGCAAAAATTTGACAGATTACCGCTCTAATATACAGCAATATATAAAGTATCCCCTTCAAAGATCAGCTGTTCTTCCAAAACAAGACCGCTCCAGTCCTTTGAACTGATCCGCTCTTTTATATCATCTGGAACCTCTGCTCTGACATAGTTTCTTCCCGTATAATAATTTAATGCATTCAAATCTGACCATTCCTGTGTAAATGCTTTGATCGCAAAATCTTCAAAATATTCTGTTTTCATAAACTCATAATATTTATCGCAGGGATTCTGATCCTTATAAAAACCAACTTTTTGAATCACAGCTTTGCTGCTTTCCTCATACTGATGAATATAATTTCCTATCTGTCCGACAGAATATCGGTCTAGCGCATTTGTAATCAGCAGTTCCACCGCCATTCTTTGAATCCCACAAAAATTGAAGCATAAAAAAAGGATTATGACAGCCTGCGCGATTCCCCTTATAAAGTCCCTGTCTGAATAATAGGCGATAAACCAGATCAATACTGTGTAAATGCCAAAAACAGGCACTGCTATTCTCAAAGTCACCCAAAAAAGCCTTGTGCGGCAATCGCCAGATACATGACCATCTGCCCTGACAGCACAACAATCCCCATACAAATGATGGATACAATTCCAATCCTCTTCTGTATCAAACATACCGCTAATAAGACTAATAAGAACAGCAGAGCCCCTGCCATCACTCCATTCGGCAAAACCCCTTTCCCTCGAATCCAAAGCTCCTTTTGAAAAGGTATCATCTGCTGCAGCACTGGCAGGAACGAATGGATATCAGATGTGAGCCTTGGCTGATCGAACGCGAATCCAATACGTACTAAAAATTTTGTCATACATATATTACTGAGAACTGCAACGACTGCAGATGCCGCTGCCCGCACGACAGACATGAAAGATTCTTTACATATAGTTCCTTTATATTGGAAAAAAATAATTCCCATGACAATATAAACATAGATACTGAGACTGACCTGATAGCTTCCAGCTGCGACAAAAAGCAACAAGGTTCCTATCAGCCAGTTCTTTTTCAAATGATCGTTCTTTACCAAATAAACAGACGCATACGTAATACCAATGATCGATAAAGCCCAGTGCAGATAAGCCTCCGCAAAGTAAAACCACTCGCTTACAAAAACATTCAGGAAAAAACATATCGTTCCCAGGTTGACCAATAAGGCTTTACCGTCTATATATTTTAAGATCTCATGCGTAATTCTGGTAACGGAAACAGCAATCGCCAGAATCAAAATGACACCAAAAAAAATCTGATGCTTTGTCACATTCAAGCCAATAAAGTCTAACAGTAAGAATATAATTCCCAGACAATTCCTATAGCTTTCTGATATTATGCTTATGGCTACATCCTTTTGCTGATATAAAACGCAGTAATCATCGAGTGAAAAATGAAAATTAAACACAAACAGCCCATAAGCAATTACTGTCAGAACGAAATTGAATAGAAAAAGCGACTTCTTATTATATCCAACCGGCGGCATTTCCATCGGCGATCACCTCCACATCATTTTCAGTTTTTTAATTCAGGCATTTCCAATAACTGTATGTCCTCCTGCTCCCATGACTCCAATAACTTTTCATCTACGGCACATTCCATATAATGCCCGCGTGCCTTTGGGCCATTTTCAATCAGATCATTCAGCGCCGCCTCATAAGTATCCCAATGAAATAATTTATCTGCACATTCCCATGCCTTTTCTGATAACTCCGGCAGGGAGTTCCTTTCTTTCCATATTCGATCGAAAACTCTTTCGATTCCCTGCACAGAGTTCTCCTCCAGCACCCATCCAAACTGATAATCCCTTATTATGCTTCCCTGTTCAGCAGTGTCGGAAGTAATCACCGCAAGCCCCGCCTTTGTATATTCAATAAATTTGTTTTGCAGCGCAAAGCGCCAGTTTAAACATTGACCGGTCTGGCAGAACGCAAATCCGATGTCGCCGTCTCGTCTGGCTGCATACAGAATCTGTTCTGAAGGAACCGGATCTAAAAAAGTGACCTGCTCTTCCATTCCCATAGATGATGCCATCTCTTTCAGCTCCTCTAAATATTCTGAAGGAAGACAGCGTAGGACGAGCCGAAACCTTTTGGAAACTTTCACTGCCGCAAGAAGCTCTGCCAGCCCTCTTGACGGATCACACATTCCATGATAATAGATTCGAATGCTTTCATCCCTGCGCTCCTTCACACAGGCGGATACTTTATCCATAGCATATGCAGAACAGTTCGGCATATAAACAGCGGGTGCCAAGAATCCATAATGCTGCCTGCTCCACATAATCGCTGATTTGGAGACAGACATGACAATGTCTGCATACAGTATCATCTTTTTTTCAAATAGGGCAAGGACATTGCTGTACATCTGTGGAAATACATTCTCCGAAAGATCTGCGGCAAGATCATGAAAATCATAGATCAATCGGCTGTGATATGTCATCTTATGCACCACGCCTGCCAAAAGCGTATCCACATCATTGCACAGCACCACGTCCGCAGGATATTCCAGCACATCCGCTGCATACTGCACGGACCGCTCAAAAAAACATAACGGATAACTCATCGCCTGGGTAAGCGTCATCTCTTCACTGCAGCGTGAAGTAATATCTTTCCATCGGCCGCCTGACACATAACGATTCAAAAGAGCCGTATATCTCTCGATCTCCGGCTCATAATAATACGCCTGACTGGCTAAAATTGGAAATGATTCCAGAAAGATCTTTTCTAATCCATATTTCCTCGCAAAATTCAAAATCTTCCCATTGATCGGATGCTCCCCTGGAGTATAAGAAGTCATGCTGTGTGTCACGCCAGGCTCATTCAGTGCAAATGTTTCATCTGGAACAGGACACGCAGCTACATGAACCAGATGCCCGCGCCTTGCGATGGCGGATGCATGACGTTTTACACGTGTGTCATATTTTAAATTGTTATTGATGCAGATTAGTACGCGCATAGCTATCTCCTTCCAAATATAATACAGTTATTCGGTATTCTCTTGCAGCAATTCTTTATATTGTTCAAAATTCTCTATCAGTGTCTCTTCGACTGTATGCGGCATTCTCTTATGTAAGATATAATCTCCTGGAGCGATATATTCTGATTTACAGATTCTGCGGATTTTTACCGCAGCTGCAAGCATTGACAGCTCCATCTCATATACCCGCCGGGCGACAGCATGAAATGTATCCGACTCATAGACAGGAACCCTCTTTCTCTCAATCACATACCCCGCATCGACGAATTCTCCTACATAATGTGTTGTCACACCGATCGGCTGCCTTTCTACAATGGCCCACTTCAATGCATCCAGCCCTCTGCAGTTTGGGATATACCCCGGATGAGAATTAATGATTGTATGCTTTTCGACAAACTCCATCGGCAGTATCCCCGCACCAGCAATTAATAAAATACGGTCCTGTTCTATATCAAAATCAGCCCGGCTGCCTTCTATATATCGATATTGAAAATTTTCACAGATCTCCTGTGTCTCCTGCATACCACTGAAGATCTCTGGACGATGCTGTATGATCGGCATATGCTTCTTTTGATATGTAAAGGCAGAGGCATAGACAGTGACATCTTGATACCCTTTTGCCTTGAGCAGGCAGAGAAGATCATATGTTTTCCGGTGTCTTACTGTATAAGTCAGCACTCCGATTTTTTCATTTTCCATAAACTTCCTCTTTCATAGCAGCGAATCCCTCTCCCGTCCGAATTTTTCATAAAGGCGATAATACTCTGACTGTCCGATCGTACAATTACGGCATTCCCTGCGCAGCTTCCCTTCCAGCAGGTCTTTTCGAAGCCTCCAGTATCCTTCGCAGTTATAAATAATCTCAGGAGCCTTGTTATCCGGTATCTGGTATCTTTCAATTAGTTCACGCCAATACTTCTTATCCATAAAGCAGCACGCGAACCCAACCCTGCCGCTTTGGTCATATGATAAATAGCCGTTGCGCAGCTTATCGCAGAATACTTCCTTATGTGGAAAGTCATTCGCCTCTCCGGCCTGCTCTTTTATCGATGTGTCTTCAAACATCTCGTATATACTCTGCGGCACATCCATACGGATATGATATTTGTCCGCGATACGCTTTGCGGCTTTTAGGCTCTCTTTTCCCTGTTCTTTATCCACATATTCTAAAGTAATCTTCCGCAGTCTGGGATCCTGATAATCTTCAATCACCACTGGCTGGCAGTAGACAGAATCCCATCCTCCGCCTTCCTCCTGCGCGATTTTTCCTACTGCTTCAACGATATTCGGCAGATCCAAAAAGTTCATCGTTGACAGTGTCGTTGACGTACGCAGCAGCAGCTTAGGATGATATTTATTTCTTGCCCGTACCCATGACCGAATCGTATTCAGCACATGTTCAAAATCCGCCGGAACCCGAATCGACTCAAAGACCTGTTTCGTCCCTCCATCCAATGAAAATCCAAGCACATCTATATATTTAACCATCTCTTCGCTCTGCGGCGGAATCGTACCGTTTGATAAAATGGCAATCCTGCTGTTTTTATAAACCCGCTTTATATACCGACATATTTCCATCGTATTGGGATTCAAAAATGTCTCTCCTTTAAAGAAATTAAACTCTATGGCTTCCCCGCTTTCTCTGCCTTCTTTATCAAACCATTTCTTTTTCGGCAGTATTTTCTTCACATCCTTTAACGATGCAAAAAAAGGCTCCTCATTGTAATATGTTTTATTTGGATATTCTGCGGAAATAAACGGGCACATAACGCAGCGAATATTGCACTGATTGGTCAGCCACATATTAATTACTCTTACTTTCTCTTTTTCCCCCCCCCCTTGCGCCCAGTTCACACTTTTGGATCAGTTCCTGCCGATACTGCTCCATAACCTCATCTATGCTCATGATCTCCACCACAATCCTCTCCGTTTTGCCGGCTTTATCTCTTTTAGCTTCGTTTTTAATTCTTCGATCTCTTTCCTCGCCTTATCCAATTCTGACTCTGCATACTGCAGCCTCCATATTTCATTCTGCATTTCGTTTATTTTAAGATTTAAAATCTGTTTCTCCTTCAACGCATATTCATATCCCGCCATTACGCACTGATTCCATCTCAAATAGTCCGCTTCCCTTTTTACAAAAATTTCTGTCGGAAAATAAGCTGTCCACGATGCCGGAGTATTACACATAAATACCCTCTCCCATGATTTGTTATATTTCCATTCGCCTTTAAACAGATAATCATGAGAATTTTGTATATATGCAATTCCCCCTGTTTTTAATACCCGGTCAAACAGCTCCAGATAATAATCCACATGTGTCTGCCCCATCTCCTGCATACTCGAAATATTTATACCGCAGTCATATTTACAGCGGTTATATTCTTCAAAATGCCACGCCGGAATGATATAGACATCATACTTTTCCAGATCAAATTCATCTTCCAGATAATAAAAACCAATTTTTTTATTACTCAGCATCTTTTTCAAATATTCATACGAATATAGGATAGAACCGGGAACAGCGTCCACCATGACGTATTTGATATCCTCTGCGGTATTCATAATCGCTTCGGCTATCCTCCCATACCCCCCCCCCGACCTCTAACACGTGCTTTACGCGATCCGGAGTCTTTTCGAGTCCGGCATACAGCATATTTACTTCGGCAATCGTAGACAGATCACGCACTTTATAATCATATTCCTCCAGTCCACTTCTCTTTATATAGTCAAAAAGCCCAAGGTAATCAACACTGCTCAAGAATGCTTCATTCTCTTTGATACTTTCTGCTGACAGCGGCTGCATCCCCACACATCCGATCCATGCATCCAGCATTTTTTCGGCATTTTTATACTGCTCTTCCATATCCTTATCATACCGATCAGCAATGGAACTGTCCGGGATTGACAATGCATCCGACTCCTCATCCTTTTTTACCAAGTGCCAGTGATTTAAAGGCGATAAGCCGCCGGCATGACTCCTCAGATCGTCAACGATCTTCCTCAATATGTCTTTATTCAGGCTCAGGCTTTCAAAATCTCCTTTTTTTCTATATGTAAATTGTCTGCTTATGATTTCCACAGTTTACTCCCCCTGATTGTCCGAGAACTCCTTTTCTATATTTTCAGGCCACATCATCTTGCTGCCATTCACTTATCTGCTTCTATATTTTGTGATTCAGTCTGCCTAATTTTCGATCTGCGAACAGTTCATTCCAGATCAAACCTTTTTTTAAACTGCACAGCTGCACATTCTTTGAGCGGAAACCTGACTTTTTCCCCTGTCGCCGCCGATAAATAAATGCCCAGTACAAGCTCCAGCGCCCGCTTTCCTGCCATACCGTCTACATATGGCATCCTGTCATCACGGATTGCCTCCGCCATATCCTGATACAGCTTAGAATGCCCAAATCCATATATGTTTGGCGGCGCTTCTCTGCATTCGTCTATCACTTCCTGCGGCTGATCCAGATAATCTGAAAATCTCCATTCCTCAATCATATTTACCGCCTCTCCGCCTGCCTTCACAGTTCCTTTTTCCCCAAATATGCATAAGGTCTCCTCTAAATTTCCAGGATAGATATCTGTCGTCCCTTCAATCATCCCATAACTGCCGTTCGCAAAGCGTATAAGCGCCATACCCAGATCCTCCGCCTCGATATAATCATGCCCAAGCCTGTCCGTTATCCCTGTCACTTCAAGAATCTCATCCCCCATCATCCATCGCAGAAGGTCTATATCATGAATGCACTGATTCATAAGTGCGCCGCCATCCTGTTCCCATGTGCCGCGCCACGATGCCCTATGGTAATATTCATAATCTCTCGCCCATCTGATGTGGGCTGTCCCATAGTAAAGCCTTCCAAAACGCTTTTTATCAATCGCTTCTCTGATCTTTCGCACGGATTTATTAAATCTATTCTGATGGCAGATACAGACCTTCACATGCGCATCTTCCGCTGTCTGAATGATCTCATCAGCATCCTTTAATGATAACGCGATTGGTTTCTCAATAATCACATGACATCCCGCGCGAATACAGTCCAGTGCAATCGAAGCGTGCTTTCCGCTTTCCGTTGCAACCGCGACTAAGTCCGGCTGCTCTGTATCTAACATTTCCTTATAATCTAAATAATGCTTTACCTCATCGCCAAGCTCAAATTTTAATACTTTATCCTGTATATGATCTTCCTTCAGGTCACAGAGCGCTGCGATCTGCATTCCATTATTCCTTGCGGCCACAATATGGTTTGGCGATATCCTCCCGCATCCAATCAGCGCAAACCTCATCCCCGACTCCTCCTTTTCAAATAATCCCTGACAGCATCAATAACTTTTTCCTGATGCACACCGTAAAGATCAGGTGAAAAAGGTATCCCAAGATTCGTACATGCATAGTGTTCAGCACATATGAAAGATTCCCCATATCGATTGCTCTGTTCAAATACCGGCAGTAAATGCAGCGGATTTGGATAGTAAATGATAGACGGTATCTCATGTTCCTCTAAATATTCTTTCAGGCCGTCTCTCTCTTCTTTTTCCGATAAACAGATCACATACTGTGCATAGGAAGAACGCGAATTCTCGTCTATGAATGGCAGCTTAACAAAGCTCTCCAGCGCCCCATCATATCTTTCTGCGATCTTCTGCCTTGCCTGAATCTCCTCTTCCAGATATTCCAATTTTATCCTCAGAATTTCCGCCTGCATCGTATCCAGTCTGGAGTTGATCCCGATACGGATATTATGATATTTGTCTGCCCCTTTTCCATGACTCCTGATAGACCTTAACAGCTCTGCTATATCATCCCGGTCTGTGAATACTGCTCCGCCATCCCCATACGCGCCCAATGGTTTTGACGGAAAAAAAGACGCTGCCGCTATATCCCCTAAGCTGCCGCACTTTTTTCCGCGATAGACGGCACCCATGCTCTGCGCTGCATCTTCGATGAGCAGCAGCTGATACTTCTTTGCTACCGCACGAATACTGTCATAATCAGCCGGGCTGCCAAGAAAATCCACTGCAATCACTGCTTTCGGCACCAGCTTTTTTTCTTCTATCACTTTCTGCACCTGTCTTTCCAAGCTCTGCGGCAGCAGATTATAGCTGCGCCCATCGATCTCACAAAAAACAGGCTCGGCTCCAAGCAGTACCGCCGGTTCCACAGAGGCGATAAATGTCATGGCAGGGCAGAATACGGCATCGCCTCTGCCAATGCCGTACGCCATACAAATCAGCTGCAGAGCATCCGTTCCGCTCCCGCAGCTGACTACATGCTTCACTCCGATATATTCAGCCAGCCTGCTTTCCAGATCATAAACTGCACTGCCCATAATAAAATCTGCATTGTCCATGCAGGCTGTAAGCCTGCTGTTAATATGGCGCTGCATTCTTTTGTACTGTGTTTTTAAATCTATGTATTCCATATGCTGTGATCGACTCCTGTTACTAACTGCGACTTAGGTACAAATCCTTTTCTAAGCGTCTTCGTTATACTTTATACAAAAAGATTGTATATCCATCACCCAAATAAGTATTTTCTAATTCCAAATCACTATATTTATAAATCTGTGCTACATCCCCCAATGACACAAAACAGTCGGGTACAATATAAAATATATATTCACAATTCGAAAGATCTTGTTCATAGTTACTGCAAGACCTCAAACACCTCCAATTTACCAAGGCTTTCGATTCCAACACATCAACAAACTCGAAATTTTCCGCAAAATAATACGGCTGCTCTATTGTAGGATAATGCATTTGAAGAGAACCATTTGCAACAAATCTGCTTCTTTTCACAGCCACATCAACAGAAAATGCCGACTCTCCTAACAGCACCTTCACCGTTTCTATCCGGGATACAATTTCACTCGAATGTTCTTCCAAAACGCTGACTGCTTCATCTGTCATATAGAACCAATTCATTTGTTTTGGAACATACAAGCCAAAGCAGGTAATGCCTTGTAATACCAATGAGATGAGCGCTATGTAATAAAATTCTTTTGTTCTCTTTTTATCTTCCGCGCACAAAAATATCACAAAAGTAATGAAAAAAATCCCGAAGGCGAAGCCATGCCATGTATACCCAGGCGAAAAATAGGTTATAAATAAATAAAAGCATATTGTCATAAATATAGATATTCCCAAATATATGTATTTTCGCATAATCAAAGGAATCACAAACAGGAATAAGGCACATCCCGCAACATTGAACACACTGAAATGAAACGGCAGATCATTAACGTGATCCCAAATAACCCTGCCTTTATCAAATAAAAAACTCCCAAAGTCAAAGCTTGCCTTATAAGCCCTTATTCCATCTATAGTTTCCCGCGGAAAGAAGATAAGGTTAAAATTTCCTGCTGCATACCCTATCGCTGCCCCAGACAAGGATACTGCTATATTTACCGTCCTTTTCAACAGCTTCCATAGCAGAGCCCTGCATTCCTGATCGGCAAGCATTAACAGCCCTAATCCTGCCGCTGAAAATATATAGTACGGTTTCCAGGATATTGTAAATCCCATGAGTAAACATAAGAAAAACCACTGCCGCTCATATGCTGTTCCATTTCGATATCTATGTACTGTTCTTCCTAAAGCCAGCAGTAACAAACTATAGGAAAAAACTGCAAAAGGAAAATCATAAAATAATTTTCCATAAAAATAGTACCAGACCGACGAACCAAACAGTACGCCTAACACAACCAGATCACTCTTTATCCCTGCTGAAAATGTCTTGATATAGAAATAACCAATATTAAAAATAGACATTGTCAGCAATATAAGACAGCATATATTCAAAATCCGCGGCATTCGCGAAATAAATCCACTTAAAAATATAAACAATGATGAAAACCCATCCTGCGCCTTCTTCCCCTGACAGGCAAAGGAAAAATAAAGTCCCGTATCCGGCACATAATAACTGCAGAGATAAAACTTCAGCAGCGCCAAAAAATATAGACAGCACAGGCAGGCCAGAAATATTATTTTAGGATCATATTTTCTACTCCTTCCCATCTTTTAATCTCTCCCTGCCAGCTGGAGCTTCATCTGCTCATAAGTGTCTATGGAGTTTGTCAATTCTCCTAGAGGAAGCAGTAATTTTGCCATTACATTAGATTTCCATGTTGGATAATAGAGTCCATCTTCCCTCTCCTCAAGAAATCCTGTTTCCACAGCATCATGAATTCTTTTATCAAAGATCTCCTGTGAAAATACCTCCTGCATATCCTGTATGTCTATTGCTTTTTCTTCTGCAGCATAAAATGCTATATGATATGAAATACTTCTATCAATAAATGTAGGACCAAACACTGCCAAAAAAAGAATTCCACTGAACCACTACCGGCTAAAGCCGGTAGGTTCGGGTGTGCTGCTGAAGCAGCCT
>CANDMV010000139.1 GCA_947385875.1 uncultured Eubacterium sp.
ATAAATTTGGGATAAATTCTCCATATCATGCCCTGTGGGTACAAAGTGTGAAGCAAATCATGCCCTGTGGGTACAACTCACGGAAAGCATTTTTCAAACACGCTCTAGAGCTGGTTGTTCGCATTCTCTATAAAAGAGATCTCAAAAGTGCTCACATTGTCAGCTGTCGTAAACTGCAGCGTCGTCTCTCCAAAGCCTGCCGTTAATGTTGCCTGATTACTTCCGGTGCCGCCCTGTGGCCTGGCTGAAAAATTCGCAAAGTCCACAGTTGTTCCGTTGATAAACCTGGCATTAATCGTGCGCGTCGCCGGAATAACCTCCAAAGCCGCAACGATTTTCTCTAACGCCTCTGCAGTCTCTTTCATTGCCTCGTTGAGCTTTTGTCCATCTGTAATGCTTAATCCCCTGCGATCAATCATACCCATCTGCTCGATTAGGTTTTTCGCCTCTTTCATCACTGCCTCAAGATCTTTATTTGTCTTGATCTGATCCGTGTTGTATAAGCTTGCAGCTCCATCATAAGCTTTGACCAGCTCGTTTTAAATATCGCCCCGAATAGTAACGTGGTGTCTATGGCAAAGCATGTGATTTTCTGTTGCTTACTTTTTAGTATTTTCTTTTTTAGCATTTTGGTATATCATAAAATGAATGGCTTAACACTAATGATAAGCGTTCCATTTTAACCGTTTTCAAGTTTTATTGCAGTCTGATTTGCTGTGCACGGAAAAGTTAAGTATCTGATAATTTTAGGAGACAGATGATGGACAAAACGAAAAAGACATTAAAGGCTTATCAGGAATCTACACTGTTCGACCGCAGAGAGCAGCTTCAGCCTCATATGTCTTACATGCATGAAAAAGAACGCTACCGGGTCATTCGTGAAGGAAGAGTTGACCTGATCGAAACAGTAATGAAGATCCCGCCGGACGGCACGGCAGGAATTTTATCAAAGAATGAGCTGCGTAATCAGAAAAATATGCTGATTGCAGCAATTACGACATTTACAAGGTCAGCAATGGATGGCGGCCTTCCTGAAGAGCTGGCATATGCTATGAGTGACAGTTATATTTTAAGAGGAGAGGAATGCACTTCGTCTGCGGAAATTGATGCTCTATATGATCTGGCCTTCAAGGAATTTACAAAAGCTGTTTCTGAAAAAGGTGTCAGACACTATCGCGCCCAGATCGATGCCGCAATCCGCTACATAGCGCTGCACCTTCATGAAAAGATCACTCTGGAGGCAGTAGCAGAAGCAGTGAAAATCAGCCCATGCCATCTATCAAGGATTTTTAAGCAGGATACGGGCATTTCTCTGGTAGATTTTGTACAGCAGGAGCGGATTGAAGCAGCAAAGCATATGCTGATTTATTCGGACTTTACTATGGCAGCAATCAGCCAGTATCTCTATTTTTCCACCCAGAGCTACTTTATACGGATATTTAAAAAATATGTCGGAATGACGCCGGGACAGTATCGGATGCACTATAGGGAAGAAGATGAATGGTAGGCAGCGGACGTCACTATTCACGGCCAATGCCACTCACTTGCATAGAATGTAACAATTCAGATAAGGTGTTACATATTGACTGTGCGAACGCCGGATGCGGGGAACTGGTCCGTCTTCTGGTGACTTTTCCAGAATACTTAGGGATTCTTGCATTCTGGAAAAGTCGCAAGGAGACAGGCCGGCTCCCTGCACCCAGCGTCCGCGGAGCCACGATGTAACACCTTATCTAAACTGTTGCGATTTTGAGATTAATAGCTGTTTTAAGGCTCTTTTTGTATAGACATTTTTGTTCTGCTATGGTACATTATTTTGATAAATGCGAAAAAAAGGAGGTTCTCATGATACTTTCTTGTCAGAATATATCCAAATCATTTGGAACAGACGAAATCATACAAAACGCATCCTTTCATATTGAAAACCATGAAAAAGCAGCGATTGTAGGTATCAACGGTGCCGGAAAATCAACGCTTTTAAAGATCATCATACGTGAATTAGAGCCGGATGATGGAATGGTAACGATTGCGAAGGAGAAGACGATCGGCTATCTGGCACAAAATCAGGATACCGACAGCGACCGCACGATTTATGAAGAGGTGCTGTCTGCAAAGCAGACGGTCATAGAGATGGAACAGGAAATACGGCGCATGGAGTCCCGGATGGATTCGATTGCACCTTCAGATCTGGAGCCGTTTATGGAAAAATACGAGCGCTTGGTGCATCAGTTTGAGCTGGCGGACGGCTATACATACCGCAGCGAGGTGACAGGTGTTTTATGCGGTCTGGGATTTGAAGAAGCAGAATTTAATAAAAAACAAAAGGAGCTGTCCGGCGGCCAGAAGACACGAGTAGCGTTAGGCCGTTTATTGGTAACAAAACCCGACATCCTGTTATTAGATGAGCCGACCAACCATCTGGATATGGAATCGATTCAATGGCTGGAGAACTATCTGCTCAATTACAAGGGTGCCGTGCTTCTAGTATCTCATGACCGCTATTTTCTGGATAAAATTGTCACAAAGGTCATTGAAGTATTTCAGCATCAGGTCAGAAGCTACAGCGGAAATTACACCGATTTTGCGCAGAAAAAAGCACAGATTCGCGCGGCACAGATTCATGCATACTATAATCAGCAGCAGGAAATCAAGCATCAGGAAGAAGTGATCGCGAAATTAAAATCGTTCAACCGTGAAAAATCGATTAAGCGTGCTGAGAGCCGTGAAAAAATGCTGGATAAAATAGAACGGCTGGAGAAGCCGACAGATGATTTTACAGATATCCATATATCGCTGGAACCGTGTATTACAAGCGGAAATGATGTCCTGACTGTCGATCAGCTGGCAAAATCCTATGAAGGCAGGAAACTATTCGAAGGCATCCATTTTTCCATTTTCCGAGGAGAGCGTGTCGCGCTGATCGGCAATAATGGAACAGGAAAGACAACGATTTTAAAGATTATCAATGATCTGATTCCTGCTGACCGCGG
The DNA here is from genome assembly GCA_947385875.1 of uncultured Eubacterium sp. Classification (GTDB taxonomy): domain Bacteria; phylum Bacillota; class Clostridia; order Lachnospirales; family Lachnospiraceae; genus Eubacterium_J. The sequence continues at coordinate 2,991 of CANDMV010000139.1, forward strand.
CGAGATTTCACTTGGTACAAATGTGCATATTGGTTACTACGATCAGGAGCATCAGGTGCTTCATATGGACAAGACCTTATTCGAGGAAATATCCGACGACTATCCGCAGCTGACAAACACACAGATCCGTAATACGCTGGCTGCATTTTTATTTACAAATGATGATGTGTTTAAGCGGATTGGAGATTTAAGCGGCGGTGAGCGCGGACGTGTATCACTGGCGAAGCTGATGCTTTCTGAAGCTAATTTTCTTATTCTGGACGAGCCGACGAATCATCTGGATATTACGTCAAAGGAAATACTGGAAAACGCTCTGGTACATTATGAGGGCACGGTATTATTTGTATCCCATGACCGTTATTTTATTAATAAAACTGCGACCAGAATTTTAGACCTTCATGAGCAGCAGATTTTAAATTATATAGGTAATTATGATTATTATCTTGAAAAAAAGGATGTACAGCGGGCTGCCTTTAATAGTGAAAGTTCATCCAATAAAGACACGCTTCAGGCAGCGCAGCAGGAAAAAGAACCTAGCGGAAAGGATGACTGGAAACAGCGTAAACAGGAGCAGGCTGCAAAGCGAAAGCTGGAAAATGAACTGAATCAGGTAGAAAGCCGTATTGAACAGCTGGAAGACGAGAAAAAGAATTTGGAAACAGAAATGGCGGATCCAAAAGTGGCTGTCATTTCGGCAGAGGTGATAAAACTGCACGATCAGATTCAGCAGATTGAAGAGGAATTAGAGATGTTATATGAACGCTGGGAAGATTTGACAAATCAATAAAATGTTTATATAATTTATACCCAGAGGGCATCCCGTATATAAAGTGCTTCGCACTGGGTAAATAAAGTATAAGAATGCGCATAAATGTATGATAGTACTATCATAAGCATTGATTATAGATTTATGCGAACAGCAGCAGATACACTCGTTTCATATATGCCGTTTGGGAAGGCTGAACTGTAACGCTGCGTACAGGCATCGGCAGATTTATTGATTGAGAGTATTTAAAGATGGGCAAAAAATTTAAGGAGAGTATTGATAGCTAAAGTATGGGGAAAGAAATATCACAAGCGGTTATACGCAGAATGCCGCGCTACTATCGTTATCTAGGGGAACTGCTTGATGAGGGGGTTGAGCGAATATCTTCTAATGAGCTGAGCGAAAAAATGAGAGTCACAGCATCGCAGATCCGCCAGGATTTAAACAATTTTGGTGGATTCGGCCAGCAGGGCTACGGCTATAATGTACAGTATCTATATGATGAAATAGGAAAAATATTAGGACTGGAGGAACAGCATAACATCATTGTAATCGGTGCAGGCAATCTGGGCCAGGCGTTAGCAAACTACAGTAAGTTTGAAAAACTGGGGTTTATGATTATTGGATTGTTTGACATAAATCCAACTCTTATGGGAAAATCGTTAAGAGGAATACCGATTATGATGCTGGAAGAGCTGGAGGTTTTTGTAAGTACGCATAAGGTTGATATTGCAGCTCTTACAATGCCGAAAAGCTCGGCAGATACAATCGCAAACCGTCTGGTCGAGCTTGGCATATGTGCGATCTGGAATTTTGCTCATGTAGATTTGAATTTGAAAGGGAAAAATGTAGTTGTGGAGAATGTACATTTATCGGACAGTCTAATGCAGCTGTCCTATAATATGATGCGTAATCACTCGGATTAGCAGAGGTATAAAATGTAATGAAACAAATTGTAAATAGTGAAGAAATGAAATACTGTGACAGCAATACCATTCTGCACTTTGGGGTGCCGTCGATTGTACTGATGGAGAGAGCTGCTTTAAGCGTAGTCAGCCAGATGCCAAAAGAACTGTCATACGGCGGCAGGATTCTCATCGTATGCGGCAGCGGAAATAACGGCGCGGATGGTCTGGCAGCAGCCAGGCTGCTGAATCAGCAGGGCTGTGAGGTTACGGTCGCAAAGATGCCGGATCATGGGAAACGCACGTCTGAAAATCAGACACAGCTGAATATTTTAAATAATTACCAAATCAAAGTGTTAGACCATATCCCACAGCCGGACGTATATGACTGCGTTATCGATGCATTGTTTGGCGTAGGATTATCCAGACCTCCTGAGGGCGAATATGCAGAATGGATCGATGCCATGAATAAGAAAAGCGGCTTTAAAGTCGCAGTCGATGTGCCGAGCGGTGTATCCAGCGATACGGGTCAGGTTTATTCGTCAGCCTTTAAGGCAGATTTGACCGTGACCTTTGCTTGCTTAAAAATCGGGCACATTTTACATCCGGGATGTGAACTATGCGGAAAAGTCGCAGCTGCTCAGATTGGCATTACGAATGAAAGCTGGCTGATGCGCCGCCCTTCCTGTTATATGCTTGAAAAAGAAGATTTGAAGGAGCTGCCGGTACGGCCGGCCCGGTCAAACAAGGGGACATTCGGCAGAGTACTGGTGATTGCAGGAAGCCGGAATATGGCAGGCGCTGCGCTGTTTGGCGCAAAAGCTGCCTATCGGACAGGATGCGGACTGGTAAAAATTTATACACCGAAGGAAAACCGTATCATTTTACAGACGGCGCTTCCGGAAGCGATTTTATCAGTTTATGATGACAAGGAACAAATCTGGGAAGGTGAAGCTGACGACAATCAAATACAAGAATGGAAATCCTCTTTCGCAGATGCGATTAAGTGGGCAGATGTAGTTGTAATTGGCCCCGGAATCGGGACGGGAAGAGCAGCCCGCTGTATGGTAGAGCAGACATTAGAAAAAAGCCATGTGCCGACTGTTTTGGATGCAGATGCTTTAAATATCATAGCTAAAACACCAGAACTGCTGCAAGGCGCTGCTTCAAAGCTTATTATTACACCGCATTTAGGTGAAATGGGTAGGCTTATCAAAAAACAGATTCCAGAGATCCAAAATAATATGATAAAGGCCGCTTCGGATTTTGCCTCGCAGTATCGCTTAATCTGTGTATTAAAGGATGCTGTAACCGTGACAGCTTCGCCGGATACCGTTTATCTGAATACTGCTGGATGCAGCGCGATGGCAAAGGGCGGAAGCGGAGATGTGCTGACCGGCATCATTGCAGCTCTGGCGGCACAGGGAATGGAACCGGAAAAGGCTGCGGCATTCGGTGTATATATTCATGGCCTGGCAGGCGAGATGGCCGCACAGCAAAAAGGGGAATACAGTGTGCTTGCCACAGACTTAATCGAATCGATTGGAAGTATTATGAAGGCGGGGAATTTAGAATGAACACATATAGCCGCGTATATGCCGCAATTAATCTGACTGCTGCCATACAGAATCTGGCAGCCGTGCACAGTAAAAGTCCCGGTGCGCAAATTATTGCGGTAGTAAAGACGGATGCTTATGGACATGGGGCGGCTGAGATTGCGAAAGCAGCAGAAAAGCTGGATTATCTTTTTGGATTTGCGGTTGCTACGGCAGAAGAAGCTTTTGCGCTGCGCAGTCAGGGTATCACGAAGCCGATTTTAATCTTAGGTTATGTATTTTCGGAATATTATCCGATGATGGCAAGGCTGGAGATCCGGCCGGCCGTATTTACGCTAGAGACGGCGCAGGAGCTGTCCCATGCCGCGGCTGAAATCGGCAGAGATCTTGCCATACATATTAAAATTGATACTGGCATGAGCCGTATCGGAATGCAGGTAAGCAAAGAAAATGCAAAAATAATAGCGCAGATTGCTTCACTTCCGCATATAGTAGTAGAAGGTATCTTTACTCATTTTGCAAAAGCAGATGAGACAGACAAAACGTCAGCCAGACAGCAGCTGGCACAGTTTTTGCGAATGATTCAATATACCGAAGAAGAAGGCGTAAAAATTCCATATCATCATTGTGCCAACAGCGCTGCGATTATTGATCTGCCGGATGCACAGATGGATCTGGTACGTGCAGGCATTATCTTATACGGTCTGTGGCCTTCGGACGAAGTGTCAAAATCTCAGATTAATTTACATCCGGTTCTGGAGCTGAAAAGCCGTGTAGTTTATGTCAAAAAGCTGGAAGCGGGAAGAAGCATTTCTTATGGCGGAAGCTATACTACGACAAAGCCGACCATCGTCGCAACCATTCCGGTCGGTTACGGAGACGGCTATCCGCGAAGCCTGTCAAACAAAGGATGTGTATTAATCCATGGACAGCGCGTGCCGATTTTAGGCAGAATCTGTATGGACCAGTTTATGGTGGATGTCACAGATGTCCCAAATGTACAGGCGGGTGATTCTGTCACATTGATCGGAACCGATGGAAGTTTAAGCATCACTATGGAAGAGCTGGGCGATTTATCCGGCAGATTTAATTATGAATTTGCATGTGGAATCGGAAAACGCGTGCCCAGAGTTTTTTACGAAAATGGAGAGCGAGTATCTGACAGGGCTCCATTCGTGTAAGCATTGAAGGCGGAAATCAGCAAAAATTGTATCAAACATAAAATTCTGTCTGCATCAGATGAATACACTTGATAAAACTGGTAATACTCACCGTATACCTATTCAATCCTAGGATACATAGGGAAACTATTTTGTGGAGTGAGTGATATGTTAATAAGACGTGGTGATATTTATTATGCGGATCTAAGGCCGGTTGTCGGCTCGGAACAGGGCGGTGTGCGTCCGGTACTTATTATCCAGAATGATGTGGGCAACCTGCACAGCCCTACAGTAATCTGTGCGGCGATTACTTCTCAGATGAATAAGGCAAAGCTGCCGACTCATATAGAATTATCCAGCAGCCGTTATGCACTTGTAAAAGATTCTGTGATCTTATTAGAACAGCTTCGGACGATTGATAAAAAACGTTTAAAAGACAAGGTATGCCATTTAGACGACGAGGTTATGAAAAAGGTAGACAAAGCTTTATGTATCAGTCTGCAATTAGTCGTTACATAGCTTGACGTATTCAAAGAGAAATGATATTTTAATATTATGTAAAGGATAGCTGCAGTTTGCGCCATTCAAAAAATAGGATGGCTGCGAACTGTAATACGCAGATGACAAATACATTGATGAAAAAGGAGAGGATTTTTTATGGACGATGGCGCGAGTCCCAAGTTAAATTATGCCGAAAGGAACAGTTGGTTTGGCGATTTTTTGAAGAAGCTGAACCGAAGGAACGCAGATAAAATTACAGAGGAAGAAATCATTTCTATGGTCAATGAGGGACATGAGACAGGCGTATTACAAGCCAACGAAGTGGAAATGATTCAAAACATTTTTGAATTTACTGATAAAGAAGCAAAAGATATCATGACACATCGGAAAAATATCTGTGCGCTGGATGGAACAATGGAGCTTAGACAGGCATTGGATCAGGTTTTAAAAGAGCCTTATTCCAGATTTCCAGTATATTTAGATGATATCGATAATATTATCGGTATCCTACATATTAAGGAAGTCATGGCTTTCAGTCAGAATGAGACTCTAATGGACAGACAGCTGAAAGATATTAATGGATTGTTTGCAGCAAGTGAATTTATCCCGGAGACCCGAAAGATCAGCGATCTGTTCCAGAAGATGCAGGCCAAAAAGGCTCATATGGTCATTGTAGTAGACGAATATGGACAGACATCCGGTCTGGTTGCTATGGAAGATATATTAGAAGAGATTGTGGGAAATATTTTTGATGAGCATGACAGGGAAAATCAGCTGATTGAAAAGGTTTCTGACAGCAGATATATCATGCATGGAATGGCATCCTTTGAAGATGTGAAGGATGCACTGGGCATTGAATTTGAAGAAGAATATGATACGCTAAATGGATTTTTGATTTCAAAAATAGATAAGATCCCGGCAGATGGAGAGACATTTTCTATCAAGTTCGAAGGATATTTGTTTGACGTTACAAAAGTAGAAAATAAGATGATACAGACTGTTGCGGTTTCGCCGGCATAGCAGCGGCGAAATTACAGCATGGCCCAGTACTTTGCGTGCAGATTCTGGTTCATGCATTAGTTCTTGTCAGATGCCGGATTAAATGATACAATAGATGATAATGAATGATAATATAAAATAGTGCTGAGAAAGCAGAGAAAAGCAGAGAATCTATACAGAAAAGAGGATAACTTATGTCAGGACATTCCAAATTTGCAAATATCAAGCATAAAAAAGAAAAAAATGATGCTGCAAAAGGAAAAACATTTACTATGATCGGCCGGGAGATTGCGATTGCCGTTAAAGAAGGAGGCCCGGATCCGGCAAACAACTCAAAGCTGCGTGATGTCATAGCCAAGGCAAAAGCAAATAACATGCCGAATGATACGATTGACCGCGGTATCAAAAAAGCTGCCGGAGATTCCGGCAATGTGAATTATGAGGTTGTTACATATGAAGGCTATGGGCCGGGCGGTACAGCGATTATAGTAGACGCGCTGACAGATAATAAAAACCGTACGGCAGCGAATGTGCGTAACTGCTTTACGAAGGGATATGGAAGCATAGGTACGCAGGGGTGCGTATCCTACATGTTTGACAAAAAAGGCCAGATTATTATCGCCAAAGAGGATTGTGATCTGGAAGCAGATGATTTAATGATGATGGCGCTTGATGCCGGAGCAGAAGATTTTGCGGAGGAGGAAGACAGCTTCGAAGTTACGACGGATCCTGCTGATTTTCCTGCTGTCAGGGACGCGTTAACTGAGCAGGGGATTGTACTGGCGCAGGCGGAGGTTACAATGATTCCTCAGACCTATGTGTCGTTATCAGAAGAGTCAGATTTAGCAAATATTCAGAAGATTCTGGATATGCTGGATGAAGATGATGATGTACAGACGGTGTATCATAACTGGGATGAATAATAACGGCAGACAGAACTGCGTGTTAAAGGATTAGACTGTTCATAGGCAGTCTGTCTGGCTGTGATAAAACAATGCATCCTAATACAGCCGAATTACACATAAATGAAAAATAAATGGAGGAGTGTTTATGAAAAAAATACTTTTTGCAGCATCTGAATGTGTGCCTTTTATTAAAACAGGCGGACTCGCAGATGTATGCGGAGCGTTACCAAAAGAATTTGATAAGGAGTACTGGGATGTGCGTGTCGTAATTCCAAATTATACATGCATTCCAGAGCATTTCCGCAATGAATTCCAGTATGTGACACATTTTTATATGGGCACAGGCCCGATGCTGCCGGACAAATATGTAGGAATACTGACGTACCAGCTGGACGGCGTTACTTATTATTTTATCGACAATCAGGAATATTTTAACTGCGCTGTTCCTTACGGCGACATTCGTTATGACATAGAGAAATTTATCTTTTTTGACAAGGCAGTATTGTCTATGTTAAAAGCGATTGATTTCCAGCCTGATTTAATTCACTGCCATGACTGGCAGACAGGATTGATTCCGGTGTACTTAAAGAATGAGTTCCAGGGTGACATGTTCTACTGGGGCATGAAATCTATGATGACGATCCACAACCTGAAGTTCCAGGGTGTCTGGGATAAAAAAGTATTCCAGGGCTTAAGCGGTCTTCAGAACGGCCTGTTCGTACCGGATAAGCTGGAGTTCAATAAAGATGCCAGCATGTTAAAGGGCGGACTTGTCTATGCTGATTATATTACGACAGTCAGTGATACTTATGCACAGGAAATACAGACCTCTTATTACGGAGAAGGACTGGATGGACTGCTGTCTGCAAGACATCTCGATATGCAGGGAATTGTCAATGGTATCGATTACGAGATCTATAATCCGGCTACAGATCCAAAGATTTACTGCAATTATGATGCTGAGAACTGGCGCAAGAAGAAATCCAATAACAAGCTCAAGCTTCAGGAAGAGTTGGGTCTTGCCGTAGATAAGAAGAAATTTATGATTGGTTTGATTTCGCGTCTGACCGATCAAAAGGGCCTTGATCTTATTAATTATGTATTTGACCGTATTGTAGATGATTATACGCAGTTTGTTGTAATTGGAACCGGAGATCCGGCATATGAAAATATGTTCCGTCATTATGCATGGAAATTCGGCGACCGTGTATCTGCGAACATCTGCTATTCGGATGATCTGGCTCATAAGCTGTACGCAGCTGCTGACGCATTCCTGATGCCGTCACAGTTTGAGCCTTGCGGACTGACACAGCTGATCTCATTCCGCTATGGTACAGCTCCGATTGTACGCGAGACAGGCGGTCTGAAAGATACGGTAGAGCCGTTTAATGAATATGAGAATACTGGTGATGGATTCTCCTTCTCGAATTATAACGGAGAGGAAATGCTTAAAGTAATCAATTATGCAAAGAAGGTTTACTACGATATGAAAAAAGACTGGAACCGCATGATTGACCGCGGCATGGCAAAAGACTTTTCATGGAATGCATCCAAGTTTAAATATGAAGGATTGTATAATTTCCTGATTGGGGATAAGTAAGAGTACTGATAATATTTGGATGCCTATAAGCTCTGCTTTACAACGCGATTCATGAAAACGTCGATCTTCGTTAATTTTTCTAAACAACCGAATTTTGCAAGCAGAGATATGAAACTTTCTAAAAAATATAGAGCCTCAGAAAATGAAAACAGGTTCTTTCTGTATTTGTGTATTTACATATTTTTGGATTTGCTGCAAGACATGAAATTGACTTAATAAAGCAAAACGGAAATATAAGTATTACCCAAACATCAGAAAGAACCTGAAAACATTATTTCTGAGGCTTTTTTAATTTAAGTATTTCTAGACCTTAATCTCTGATGCGGAGCATTTTAGATGCAGCATTTTTTAAGATTCTTGTTAATATAGTATCTGATTTTCAATCAGATCAGGTCGTATATTATTTTTCAAAGTATACGTTACATAAAAATTCAGGAATCACACATACTTGCTATAAAAAATAAGCGAGGTTGACGTATGAGTGATTCACAAAAAAAGAAGGAAAAACTGGAATCTGAGATTTCAGACAACGAGAATATAAAAAACAATGGAGAAGTAACACTAGAGGAAAATTACCATCATCACAGAATCTATCTGCTGTCAGTAATTGGTGAGATTGAAGGGCACGAATGTCTGTCTTCTAACACAAAGACTACGAAATATGAGCATGTACTGCCAAAACTTGCAGAGATTGAGGATGCGGATAATATTGACGGAGTGATGCTGCTATTGAATACCGTTGGCGGAGATGTAGAATCAGGACTTGCGATAGCAGAAATGGTTGCATCTCTGAGCAAGCCGACAGTATCCCTCGTATTGGGCGGAAGTCATTCTATCGGTGTACCGCTAGCAGTATCAACGGATTATTCCTTTATCGTTCCGACAGGCACCATGGTCGTACATCCGGTACGAATGAACGGCATGGTCATTGGGGCACCGCCGACCTATGATTATTTTAAGCAGATGCAGAATCGAATTATCGGTTTTATTGCATCACATTGTAGTGCCAAGGAAGACCGGCTGGAAAAATTGATGATGAATACAACTATGCTTACAAAAGATCTAGGAACGATACTTGTAGGAGAAGATGCCGTAAAGGAAGGAATCATCAGCGAGGTCGGCGGGATGAAGGAGGCACTGCGTAAACTCCATGAACTGATTGCAGAAGAAAAGAAAAATAAATCATAAAAAGAATTAATATAAAATTAATTTTGCAGACGCTGCAGCTTTGTAAAGCCGGGTGTCTGCTTTTATATTGTAATAATCTTTGTATTTTTATGGTTTTATCAGTGCTTCTGCTGAATATGATAGATTTAGAGATGAATGCGTTAGGGCGTGTTTGAAAAATGCTTTCCGTGAGATGTACCCACAGGGCATGATATGC
>CANDMV010000140.1 GCA_947385875.1 uncultured Eubacterium sp.
GTATTAGTGACTGGAGTTCAGACGTGTGCTCTTCCGATCTATCCAGCCCATTCGGCGTAATAAATACGGTATCGCTGCAGCCGATGACTAATGCCTTTTCATTCATCATCTGCGCGAAGCCTTCTACGCTGCCGCCTACATGTTCTGCTATGGCAACGGCAGAATCGTTGTGGGATTCCAGCATCAGGGAATATAACAAATCTTTTAAACGGTAATGCTCCCCTTGAATCATATTCAGCTGAACATCCGGCATTTTGGCTGCATATGCCGATACTTCCGTGATGTCTGTAAGATCTGCGTTTTCCAATGTTACGATACATGTCATGATCTTTGTAGTGCTCGCCATTGGTTTTGGATCATCGGCATCTTTTCCAAATAAAACACGCCCGGTATCGGCATCCATCAATACTGCCGAACGGGCATATAATTCATTTTCATTCAGTGCCGCACCTGCCTGTTTTTTCTTAGCGGATGCCATTTCCGGCTCAAAAATACCCAGACCCAGCAGTGTTAATATTATAATCAGACAACAGAATACTCTTTTCATAAATGCTCCGAAGCTGTGTTTGTATCATAATTATGCTGGAGCGTCCTATATTATTACAAAGAAAGTCCTACCTCTTTTTCTGCTTCATGCCGGAATTCTTCCATCTGCTCCGGTTTTGGCCGGGGCAGTTCTTCTAACGAATTTACTCCAAAGCTCCTTAAAAACTCCTCTGTTGTTCCGAATAACAATGGTCTTCCGGGAGCATCCAGTCTTCCGATTTCACATACCAGATTATATTCCACCAGCTTATTGACTGCATGACCGCTGGACACGCCTCGGATTTTTTCTATTTCCATCCGGGTGACAGGCTGCTTGTAGGCGATAATCGAAAGAGTTTCTAATAATACATCCGTGAGCACCTGTTTTTTTGGCTGGCTGGCTATTTTTATCAAGTATTCATACATCTGCTTTTTGGTACACATCTGGTAGGAACCGTCCAGCTCAATGATCTGGATGCCACGGTTTTCCTGCTCATAATGCTGCATCATGTGCTGAATCAACTGTTTTGTCTGGTCTGTATCAATCTCTAATACGAAGGCTAGTTTTTCCAATGGGACAGACTCTCCCATTGTGAATAGAATTGCTTCGATTATGGCTTCCATATGAGCGAATGACTGTTCGGTATGGTGATTTTCAATCTGGCTCATTTGATGGATCTGATAACCTGAATGTGTGTGGTTATCTTGATTCGTCTGTTCTATCTGATTATCCTGATTATCCTGTTTATCCCGATTATCCTGTTTATCCTGATCTGTCTGTTTATCCTGTTTTATTGTTTGATTATCTATATCCATAAGCCTACCATTCCTTTCACACACCTATGCTGCTGTCATATGAGCCAAATCTTGCTGTTTAGGAACTGTTCAGAAATAACTAAATAGTGCGCAGGATGTTAAACATGCAGACCCCATTATATCACATAAAACACCTGACTATTATGAAATGCCCTGCTCTGCAAGCGTATACCCGCTGCAATATGGGATGTATTTATGCTGCTGCAATATGGGATGTTATGCTGATGTCATCAAATGCCTGCTTTTGATATATTTCGATCTTTCCGGTCTTCATCAGCTCCAAAACTGCCAAAAAAGTCACAATAACCTGCACACGGCTTGCCTGTCTGGCTAACAGCCCGCGAAAACTGAACGTTCTATGCTCCGCTGCATAATGCTCTAAGTCAGCCATCTTTTCTTCCAAAGATACTTCTTCTTTTTCAATCCGTCCGAATTTTGAACGTACCGGGTCTATTTTATCAGTCTGACGCTTCATGACTGCTTCAAATATCGCATTCAGCTTCCGCAGTGTCAAGTCTCCTAACAGCTCGTCCATATTAAGCGGCGGCGCATATTCAGACACTTCTTTTGGAATTGTGGGTTCTTTGTACATAACTTTATCTGCATCCAGCTGCCGATCTTTCAGCTCATAAGAAAAGTTTTTATAGAGCTTGTATTCCAACAGCTGCTGTACGAGCTCTGCACGCGGATCTGCCTCTTCTTCGTCCTCTTGTGCTGCCTTCTTTGGAAGCAGCATTTTTGCCTTAATATCAATCAGGGTCGCGGCCATAACCATAAACTCGCTCATAACATCCAGATCCTGACGTTCCATTTCATGAATATAATCCATATACTGATTCGTAATTTCTACGATTGGAATATCATAGATGTTTACCTTGTTTTTTTCAAGAAGATGCAGCAGCAGATCCAGCGGCCCTTCAAAAGTCTCTAGTTTTACTGTTAAATTCATATTGTAAACTCCTACGTTGACAATTCAAGTAATTCATCATTCCAGCGACATTCGAGTTGTCAAATAATATCGCAGCTCCGGTTGACAATCTATGTGTCAGTTCATAAAAGACATTTCAACGCATACTTTCGTTCAGATGCTCCGGTTCTTTGTATGAACCGCAAAGAATGATAGAATATGAATTTCTGCTTCTATTTTGGTTTTATAGTGATAACCATCAGCTCTGCCCGATTACATATCCGTATATGAAATGTATGCGTTCCAAGCCCTCGGCTGATATAGACTTTTCTGCCGTCAATCGTAAATTCCCCTGCATCATATTTGGGAAATGGGACGAACTGCGGCGAAATAATACTGCCGATACCCGGAACGCACACCAGACCGCCATGGTTATGCCCGCAGACTGTGATGTCTGCGCCCCACTGCGTATACTGTTCTGCAAAAGCCGGATGATGCGCAAGCAGAATCTGCAGCCTGTCATTTGACGCGCTGCCCAGCTGATTTTTTATAAAATCTTCCTCCAGATAAGGTTTTTTCCCCTTATCATAACTGTATAGCGGCAGTTCCAGGCCACTGACACGAATCGGCACCCCTTTCAACGTAATCTCACAGCTGCCATTATTCAGGCTTATTACTCCATACTGGTTAAGATACCTTCGGTACTGCCGGTATATGTGTCTATATTCGAATTCAGACAGCTGTGCCCTGCTCTCGTGGTTTCCATTACTGTAAAAAATTGGTACTCCCAGACCACAGAGCTGCTTGATGAATTGCAATGAAATATCATATTTTGCAGTTATGGATGTCACGATCAGATCGCCCGGTATCAAAATCAAATCCGGATTGGCATCGCTCACTGCATGAAGCAGCCGCGCATTCCCTTCCCCATACGAAAAAGAATGCAGATCTGCAATGACAACTATTTTAATATTATCGTTGACTTTTTCGGTTGACATTTCATAAGACATAATCTGGAATTTTTTCAATTCTTGATGCTGCCATATAATATACAATAATACGATAACGCCTATTATACCAATTAATACATCCATATTCAAACCTTTTTCTAAATTTTTAACAAGTAATGGTTATAGCTGTTACTATTCACGGACTAGGTGCCGCGACCGTCCGGTGCCACAACACAGATGCAGAATGCTTAGGGATTCTTAGCATTCTGGAAAAGTCACCAGGAGACAGTCCGGCACCCCTCAGCCTGCGTCCGGGTATCCATAAATGTAACACCTTCTCTGAACGGTTACAGAGTCTTGAGTGAATGACATCGCCTATGAATAGTAACTTATCGCTGTTACTTTTTACACCAGATTACTATTTGCATTATCATAGCACATAATAGTCATATTTTTCCACGTTTTTGACTAAATTATTAAAAAGTAATTTCAGGTATGTTGATATGAAACGTATGACAGCAATCGTCCTGTTTTTTACCATGCTTTCAGGAAGCACCCTGTTCTATCCACATCTATGCAGAAAAAATCTCTTATATGCGAAACCTGTGGTCTCGAATTTAACTACAGATCGTCCCGCGCATTATGCCCCGGATGATACAGCGCATACATCAGATACCGGAAGTAATTCAACAGATTCTGACAAAAGCTCTGACAGTGCTTCCAAGAATGCTGAGCAAACAGCTGATAAGTCCCAAAAAGTAAACAAGAAAGAAAATGCAAATGGAATGCCTGCGCTCAGCATTTCAGCGCCAAGCGTCTTATTAATGGAAGCTGAGACCGGAACCATACTATACCAAAAAAACGAACATGATTCCCGCCCTCCTGCAAGCGTTACAAAAATCATGACACTGAATTTAATCTTTGATGCAATCGATAAAAAGCAGATCGCCCTCACAGACGAAGTCACTGTTTCGGAAAGTGCCGCCGCTATGGGCGGTTCACAAGTATTTTTAGAAGCAGGCGAAATTCAGACGGTGGAAACTCTGATTAAATGTATCAGCGTAGCAAGTGCAAATGACGCCTGTGTGGCAATGGCGGAACACATCTGCGGCAGCGAAGAAGAATTCGTATCCCAGATGAACCAAAAAGCTGCTGAATTAGGCATGAAAGACACTCATTTTGCGAACTGCTGTGGTCTTGAAGCAGACGGACACGTCACTAGTGCATATGACATCGCACTCATGTCAAGAGAGCTGATTATAAAGCATCCGCAGATCCACGATTATTGCACGATCTGGATGGAAAACATTATACATAATACAAGACGCGGCGCTCAAGAATTCGGCCTTGCCAACACAAACAAACTGCTCAAGCAGTATCCATATGCTACTGGATTAAAGACCGGCTATACTTCTGTAGCAAAATTCTGTATTTCTGCTACAGCAGAAAAAGACGGGATAAAATTAATAGCCGCTATCATGGCGGCTCCAGATAAAAACAAGAGAACTCAGGATGCGCAGACCCTGTTAAATTACGGCTTTACTGCCTGTCGTGTATACAAAGATGAAAATCCTCCAAAACTGCCTGTCTTAACTGTCAAACAAGGCTCTGCGGATCATGTCCCGCTTGTATATGAAACTAAAATGAGCTATGTCAGCACAACCGGAGAGGATTTAAGCCAGATCACAAAAAAGATAAAACTGCCTAAATCTGCAGCTGCTCCGGTAAAAAAAGGAGACGTTGCCGGAAAGGTCGCTTATTATCTTGGCGACAAGAAGCTTGGACATGTCAATATTCTCTATGCAGAAAGTGTAGAACATGCTGCATTTATTGATTATTTTATCATCCTGTTTAAAAAATTGTTCTTTTTATAATGAATAGATTCTATAGGACATGATATGGAGAATTTATCCCTATTTATGAATCACAGCGGACAGCGCCTCTTTAATTTGGGATGAATGATCCGTGTCATGTCCTGTGGGTACAAAGTGAAAGTGCAGATCACGGGAATGATTGACCGTTTAGCACAGCAAATTTACTCTGATTTCCCTATCCCCTCAATAATCTGTCTTGATTTCCATGATTTCAATATACGCAGAGATATTATCACGCAGACAAATAATGTCCATGCAGCCAGCATCCCAAAAACTGCATATGGATAGCGGAACACATGGCCAAAAGCCTTCAGATCTGACAACTTATAAAGATACTTAAGCACCGGATGCGTGAGCATCAAGGAAGCTGCAATACCCGCTGCTCCCAGAATGATATTTTCGAACAGCATGATTTTCTTTGTCATTGCCACACTCATTCCTACCGCCCTCAGCATACAGATTTCTCTCGTTCTTGTCTGCATACGATATTTCAGATTATTCATCATATTTATCATTACAAGTATAAAAGATACTGCCGCTATGCCATACACATAGATCATCTGTTTTTGATAAAACATTTCATTCTGCTGTATTTCCATAATCAGGCTCCGTGTTGAGACTCCTGCATCCTGATTGCATATTTGAATCAGCTGACGCTCAAGCAAAATCTGCTGCCTGATAGACATATCCTCTTTTCCATCTGCATAGATACACTGACAGCAGATGTTTGGTGCAATCTTTCGTATATTTTCATCCTTTGTAATCAATAAAGGATACTCTGTCATATTATAATCACGCATATATGGGAACGACACAATCGCCGCTATTTTATATGTCTGATACTCATATTCTTTCAAAGAATCCGCAAATGCTTCATACTCATATGAATCTGTCTTAAAATCTGTACGGTACTTTATCCGAATCTCATCTCCCGCTTTATATTCCATCAAAGGAGTTCCATCCCTGTAAGAACCCGGATTTTCATTTTCCTTTGTGTCATCCGTTCGATACACTGATAGAACAACCTCATCTTCGCCCATATTCTGCAGATCAGATCTTCCCGTAATCACGTGCTTTTTCAGCGATTCAAGCGCCTCTTTGTTATATCCGTACAAGACTGATTTATAAACCTGATCCTTTCCATCATAACCTGAATCCGTATAGTTATATATTTCTTTCAGCCTTCTGTTAAAATCATCATAATACTTGTCATTACGCGCAATACTTTCATCGTCAATGACACGAATCGGAACACCTGCCGCAGTTTTTACAGAGACTATATTGGGAATCCTTTTTATATCCTCCACAGTTTTTCTGGAAATTCCATGATAGCTGTCAAAATACTGACCGCTTATCGCATACTGGCCATTTAAATACCACATTTCCCTCGTATCATCACGATAGACCTTTAAGGTATATGCTTTGTAAACAAGCCCCGAAAAAAGTGTAATCCCAACACAGATCATCAGAGCAGCAAGTATGCTTGTTTTTAGATCTTTAAAAATATATTTGCAGCTCATTTGAAACAGTGTGATATATTTTCCACCCGAAGCTCTCAATGCAAAAATACTTTTCCGCGCTTTCCCCGCCAAACGATTACCTGAAATCAATTCCATAACAGGACTTCGGTTCACCTGACTTCCCACGATATATCCGACAATTCCGATGAATAAAAACAAAACTGCTGCACAAATAAAAATCTGTAATATAGGCACAATGATATGAAATTCTACTCTCTCATTGTACAGATAAATCTCTAAATCCTTATCGCCGGAAATAACCATAATAAAATAAGAAATCAGTAATCCAATCCCTATTCCAACAGGCACGCTTGCAAAATAGATCTGATACAGCTCCAGTAAAATCATTTTCTGCAGCTGGCTTTTTTTCATGCCGACCGCCCTTAAAATACCATATTCGCGTCCTCTTGTGATAGATGCCGTTCTATAAACGCCATAAAATACAACCATGCATACAATAAAAATCACCAGGATTACTTTTACATCCGTCTGATACAGTCCTTTAAAATCTTCCCTTGCCGGACACTCTTTGATCTGCTTTTGGGAAATTCCAAGCCCGTCCCGCAGCTTCTCCAAACCTGAATCATAATCTGTACTCTCTTTAAATTTAATATACGCTATATATTGATCCTGCTGCCTCTTATCTATAGATGTATACAAATCCAGTGTGCCATACTTTTTATGTCCGAACATATCAGATAATATGCCTGTCACGATAAATTCTTCACTTTCTTCTGTATGATAATTCTTCATCACAAATTTACGGCCTGCTGCCGGTTCTATTCCCAGATTCAGCAGCACCCATTTTTCCGCTGCCACTTCCCCTTTCTTTTGAGGCAGTCTTCCGTCAATTACAGCAGACATCATTGTAATAGATTGATCATCACTTTCTGTAACAAAGATACTCTTATTGTTCCGTTCATATGGCACATATCCCTCCTTTTCTACTGCCAGCCTTTCAATACATGTATACGTTCTAAGCTGCTCGATCTGTTCTATGGATAAATCAGCAATATAACAGTCTGACGGCGTAAATTCTGTTTTAGACTGTATGTTATCAATCCTGTGGTTTGTATGCAGCATCACAAGTATCGTCGTCAGCAGAATCAGTGTAAGTACAAAACTCAAAAATACAGCTATCGTATTCTTTTTACAGCTAATGATAAATCTGTTGTGAAGCCTTATGTCATTTTTATTCTTGAAACGCATTCCTCTCACCTTCCTTTTAGATACCATTTACAATTTTTCCATCCTCTATTCTAATAATCCGGTCTGCAAGCTGCGCGATCTCTTCATTATGCGTAATCATAATAATTGTCTGCTGATACTTTTTTCCTGTCACCTTAAGCAGCCCCAATACATCCTGACTTGTTTTAGAATCTAAGTTTCCTGTCGGTTCATCAGCCAGAATAATAGACGGCTTTACCGCTAGCGCTCTGGCAATCGCAACCCTCTGCTGCTGACCGCCGGAAAGTCTGCCCGGAACACTGTGCAGCTTTTCACCCAGCCCAAGTCCGTGAGCCAGCTGCGTAATGTATGCCTGATCTGCCTGCTTTCCATCTAATTTCAGCGGCAGTATGATATTTTCCCATACATTTAACATAGGAATCAGATTATACTGCTGAAATATAAAACCAATTTTTCTCCTGCGAAAAATAGTCAATTCATTATCAGATAATTCGTGAATCTTTTTTTGATCTACAATCACTTCTCCGCTTGTCGGAACATCCAGTCCCCCGATGATATTTAAAAATGTAGATTTTCCGCTTCCTGATGAACCGACTATGGCTGCAAATTCACCTTTTTCCACAGTCAAATCTATCCCGTCAAGAGCGCAGACAGATGCTTCTTTCTCACCATAGATTTTTCTTAATTTTTTAGTTTCCAATATGATCATAAAATCCTCCTTTTCTGCTAAGAAACCGCCAAGATCCTATAACATCTGCGGCTGTTTCTGACAATGCTCTTGTACATAGAAATCTTTACGGCAAAATAAATAGCCTGCATTTCTATATGCAGACTATAACATATCAATCTCTCAAACTCGTTTCTACAATCTCTCACTTTTGTGATATTTTTTCTCTCGGAAAGAAAAGCGAAAAAGTACTGCCCTCATTCACTTTTGATTTCAGCTTAATATAACCGCCCTGCGCATTCATCACTTCCCGTGCAAGGTAAAGCCCAATGCCTACCCCCTTCTCCTCATTTACTTTTGGAGAGCGATAAAATCTTGTGAAAATACCTGCCTGTTCTGTTTCTTCGATACCAATCCCACAGTCTGTCACATGAATACATACAAAAAATGTATACACTGTTACACTGACTCTAATTTCTCCTCCATATGGTGTATATTTGATTGCATTATCCACAACATTTGCAGCTGCTTCTATCGACCATTTCAGGTCAAATACAGCCGTTTCATCTGCATCCTCCACTATAAGCCTTTGATTTTTTTCGAAAGCCTTTGCCATAAACTGCTTCTGCACTGCCGCTAGTATAGGAGAGATCTTCTGCTTTTGCACATTCACATGTATGATACCGGTTTCCATACGAGACAGCTTCACCAGAGCTTCTACTAAAAAATCCAGCTCTTCCGCCTCCTCCCGGACTGCTGTAATTTCCTCCTTGATTTCTAACCCAAGGCCATCTTTGTGCAAATCTATCTCCTCTTCAATCAGACGGGAATACAGCATAATATTCGATATGGGTATCACGGTCTGATGCGCAATATTAGAAACCAGCTCCTGAAGCTGTTCTTTTTCTTCAGACAGCTTTTTATAGGCTGTACAATTATCACAGATATACCGCCACATACTGTTTTCAATCATTGACATCTTTGACTCGTCTAAACAGTCGTCTTTGAACTTTCCTTCCACTGCATCATCAAGCATTTTCTGAATACGGCCAAGCAGCTGATGTTCTCTTCTCATAAAATAAACGATCACGCAAAGGCATAAAAGAAGAAAAACCACTGCCAAAATGATACTCATCTCCATACCCATTAATCTCCCGGTCTCACCCATGTATATCCGATTCCATATACGGTTTTGATACATTCCGGGCTGTCCGGCCCGCCGCCTAATTTATTCCTTAACCGATTTACAGCGACGGTAAGGGCATGTTCGTCAACAAATTCCGTATCCCCCTGCCAGACCAAGTCAATCAGCTGGCTTCTGCTGACATTTCTTCCCTTATTTTCGATCAGGCAGCGCAGAAGCTTCTGCTCCGTTCTGCTCAGTTCAAAAAAAATACTGCCGTTTCGAAACTCCATTTTGTCAAAATTGAAATAATAATCTCCGCTTCGAAATACTCTTCCTTCATGATGCTCTCTCAGCCAGACTCCCACTCTTGCCCTAAGCACCATAAGGCTGAAAGGCTTTGTAATATAATCATTCGCCCCAAGCTCAAGACCTGACACAATATCCATTTCCATTTTATTTACAGTAAGCATGATGACAGGCACCCTGCTTGTCTGCCGGATCTCCACAAGAAAATCCATGCCATTGCCATCCGGCAGATTTACGTCCAATAAAACTAAGTCGATCTGCTGCTTTGATAATTCATTCCTTGCTGACTGAATTGAAAATGCCTGTATACAGAAATATTCGTTTCTCAATGCAAGCCTGATGCCATTATTAAGATTTTTATCATCTTCAACAACTAAAATCTGTTTCATATACATTCTCATTTCCAAAATATGTTCTCATTTCTTTATACATTTTCATTCTTAAAATGCATTCTCTTTCCTTAAAATGCATTCTCTTTCCTTAATGTATTCTCTTTCCTTAAATGTACTCTCTTTCCTTAAAATACATCTTTTATTCTGCTTACTTTTTCAAATAATTCTGCAGCACCCGCATACATTCATTCATATCAAGCGGCTTTGCAATATGGTCATTCATTCCGTACTCAAGGCATTTTTGCACATCTCCGTCAAAGGCATCCGCCGTCACTGCAATAATCGGCAGATCATGATCCGGCCGATCCAGTGCGCGGATTGCCTTTGCCGCTTCATAGCCGTCCATCACCGGCATACGAATATCCATTAAAATTGCATCATAATATCCGACTCTGGATTTTTGAAAAATTTCAAGGCAGTCTTTTCCGTCCACTGCACGTTCCATTTTCAGTCCCACAGCAGATAGAATTTCATTCGCCACTTCCCAGTTAATATCCATATCTTCCGCGACAAGGACTTTATTTCCATCAAATTCCACAATCTGATCCTGATCCTGCGTCTGCTCTGGCTCCTGATAACCATCTTCATATTTCAGCAGGCATTCAAACAGCCTTGACTTGAACAAAGGCTTCGCAATAAACCCTTCAATATCAGCTCCCTTCGCCTGATCCTCCACTTCACTCCAGTCGTCTGCTGACATTAAAAAAATACGAACGCC
Source organism: uncultured Eubacterium sp. (assembly GCA_947385875.1). GTDB lineage: Bacteria > Bacillota > Clostridia > Lachnospirales > Lachnospiraceae > Eubacterium_J. The sequence goes on from CANDMV010000140.1 coordinate 10,990, forward strand.
TCTGCCAGAGTGTTCACGAAGCTGATAGATCGTTTGAATTCCGTCCTGCTCCGGCATCTTCCAGTCTACTAAAATAAAATCATAATCGCTTCCTTTTTCATGGTGTTCTTTTACCATCCGGACTGCTTTCTGCCCGGAAAGCGTCCATTCACTTTTTACTCCCAGCTCTTCCAGATTCGAAACCGCACTACAGCATAAATACTCATCATCATCTACGATCAAAATCTTCCATTCAGGCAGCTTCATCTCAGAGATTTGCACTGAGTCCGCAGACATTAAATCAAGAGTTATTTGGAACGTACTGCCCTTTCCGACCTCGCTTTCTAATTTGATTGTGCCGCCCATAAGATCGATCAGGCTTTTGGTAATAGACATGCCAAGGCCGGTTCCCATAATATGCCGTACTTCATCATTTTCTTCCCTGGAAAAAGTATCCCAGATCTTTGACTGAAACTCCGGCGTCATTCCAATGCCCGTATCCTTTACAGCAAAATGTGTCCTCACATAGGCCTCTCCCATCGGAGACGGTTCCTGATTTACGTAAATATATACGCTGCCCTCCTGCGGAGTATATTTCACTGCATTGGACAAGATATTGATAAGAGCCTGATTTAAGCGCACATCATCACAATGGACATTTTCAGATATAATATTCTGTATAAATATGTCAAAGTGCTGACCTTTTTCCTTAATCTGCGGCTGAATAATATTCACGATATCATCCATCGTATCACGCAGGGATATAGGCGCCATATTCAGTGTCATCTTTTTGCTTTCAATCTTAGACATATCCAATACATCATTAATCAGACCCAGCAGATGCTTACTGGATAACCGCACTTTATTCAGGCAGTCACTGACTCTGTCCGGATCTTTTAAATTGCGCTGCGCGATTTCTGTCATTCCGATAATTGCATTCATCGGAGTCCGTATCTCATGGCTCATGCTAGATAGGAACCTGCTCTTGGCTGCATTGGAAAAATCCGCTTCATTCCGGGCCTTTACCAGCTCTTTCATCTGTCTTTGTGACAAACGATAATACAGGAAAAAAATAACAGACATTGCAAATAAAATAGCAGCTGCCGAAGCAAAGGTAACGGCTGTACGTATATGATCGAGCTCCGATACTGATCTAAGAAGTGTATTATTCGGCATAGCGGCAATCAGATACCATCTGGAATTTTCTGAAAGCGGAGAACAATACAGATGAGTTTCCTGTCCATTCATAGAAATAACTGCCGAATACGCCTCCTGCATTTTCATTGCATGGGAAAGCTCTTTTACATACTCCTCTGGCTTTTTTCCATTCAATACATCGAAGCGCGCTCGGATACGATCAAAATAATTTTCCCGAAATGCATCCCCGCTTCGAATTACAAAATGTCCGCCTGTATCGATTATATGAAAATACAGCAGGGAATTATTTTCATTTAAAAACAGCACCTCATCTAAATATTCCATCGGAAGCCCTACCAGCAATACTTCGCTTGTTTCGCCGTCCCGCATTGGATAATCAGCCTGTTTTCCCAGAATCAGCATTTTTTCTCCATGACGGTTCACAGCTTCTGTAACTATATTCATTCCCGAACGAATCATTTTCGTCATGTCACTTTCTTTCGTCAGTGAGATCT
>CANDMV010000141.1 GCA_947385875.1 uncultured Eubacterium sp.
TGCTAAATGATGATTCTTTACCATATTTTTTATCTGTAAGTTCTCTGAGACTATCACTTGGTTTTCGCTGATAATTTCATGAGATACTTTATGCAGATAATCTTTTCTGGTATTTGTTATTTTCTCATGACATAATGCTATTTTCTTTTTCTGCCTATAATAGTTACTGCTCCCTTTTTCTTTGTGTGCCAGCTTCCTCTGCAGCCTTGCCAGTTTTTCCTCATATTTTCTTATTGTCTTTGGATTTTCGTATTTTTTTCCATCTGATGTAATACACAAATCCTTAATGCCTAAATCAAGCCCTGTCTCCAGCTCTGTATGCGGCAGCTCGCCATGTTCCGTTTCCACCAACACTGACACATAATACTTTCCGCCTGGTGCTTGTGATATGGCCGCAGATTTTATCCTGCCGGTAAACTCACGATGCAGTTTTGCCTTTACTTTTTTTAGCTTTGGCAGTTTTATCTTACCGCTCTCAAAATCTACTGCAATATTCCCATTTGTGAAATTTGTAGTATAAGACTTATGGTTATCATGTCTGCTTTTGAATTTCGGATATCCTGCATGTTCCCTGAAAAATTTCCGGTAAGCTGCATCCATATTGTATATGGCATTTGTCAGGGCAAATTTATCAGCTTCCTTCAGCCATTTGTATTCTTTCTTTAATTTCCTGTTACAGTAATTATTGCAGTCTGTTTTACTGACGGGCTTCTTTTCTTTTTCGTAAGCATCTTTCCGGTATGCAAGGGTCTGGTTGTATACAAAACGGCAGCAGCCGAATGTTTTTGCAATCTGTACTTTTTGTTCTTTGTCTGGATATATCCTATATTTATACGCTTTTAACATTTAGTGCCACCGCCTTTCTATCCCTGATTTTCTATGTATTTTCTCAGCATTTCTTCTGAAACAGTCTCCGCTCTGCTTCGGTCGGCGCTTAACGTGTGCCACTGGTACACAATGCCACACTGCACGCAAAATATCCGTCTGTCCAGAAAGTGCGTTTCTTCCAAAAGTGTTTTCGCAGATAATCTGGATACCTTTCCCATATGTGATATGTCATGTAACTTTTTATTAAATTTACGATTTTACTAATAGACACTGCTGGTTCTGTTTCTATCATGTAATAGATGTGTTCTTTATCCGTTTCCATGTATTTGATAATGACGTTATGTTTCTAGCATATCTCATGCGAAAGTCGTTTTATATCATCCGATATCTGCTTTGATGCCAACAGTTTCTTTCTATATCTGCATACAAAAATTATGTGATACTGCAGCAGATCTTTATGTCTGTTTTTAGATTTCCATGTTCCCATAACGCAAGTATAACATAAACCGCTGCTTTTGGCTACCTTAACCACCGTCTAAAGCCAGTGGGATTGCGGCAGCCATTTTTTCAAGCAAGCGATGCTATAAAAATACGGGGCTTTCCTTACATTGGGAACACCACTCTTTAAAAAAATAAAAAATTGACAGAACCCCGACAATTCATATCGGGGCAGCTGTCAACTCTTTACTATCTTCCTTGCGACGATTACCAGCCTTCCATTTTCTTGAGAATATTCACAAGTAGAAAGCATCAAGATCTTATCTCCATACCGCAGACTGCTGTCTGTTTCAAATATCCGGTTTTCTTCCACGAAGTCCTGACATTCCCGAAATTCTTCCTCACTGCTGTATTGATAAAACTGATAATAACGAAAACCCTGCTCATTTTCATTTCGTATCTTTGTTTTCACGACCGCCACTGCTTCATAAATCCCGGTCTCATATACCGTATCAAAGCGGATTTCTCTGTGGTCTTGAAAAAAATCTATGTCCAGATACCTTTTCAGCGTACCGAATACATGGCCATTTTTCATATTATGGCCGTAGATGACGGTATTGTCATCCTGCGGGTATATGCTGCTTAGTGCATCTACAAATAAAGCTCCTTCCGGTGACTGCGCGCCTGAAAAATCATGACTCAGGTAAAAGTCACTCTTCTCCTCTGCGCGCATGACCGGAAGATCAATCTGTGTATCTGGTATCTGCAGCCAGCCGTAGAATTGTGGATATTCGCTTGATAGTTTCTTATACTGCGGCAGTTTTTCTGGTCTAGTCTGCCGGCCGGACTGTACTCCTGCCTTTTTTTCTAACCGGACTTTTTCTTTTTCTGCCACTGTTTCTTGATTTTCATACGCAAATACATCCGTCCTGCCAGTGTCTGACGCTTTCATCTGCTGCAGGCTCCATTTATCCATGTCGCTTGCGATCCTTTCGCGCATCCATATAAACATAAATAAAACAGACAGACTGGCAAGGACTGGAACAGCAGCCTTGTGCATACATTCTCTAAAAATGAAGAGTTTTGTCTTTTTCGGCTCTGCACTATGTCTGTGCGTATCTTCCATCAGCCATCTGGCAGTTTCCTCTAGCTCCTTTTTATCATCCATACTGGCTGTGGGACCGTGCGCCGTCTGCCTGTCCTCTGACGCGGCTGCCTCTAGCTTTTCTTTTAATACCAGAATAAATGCCGCTCCCATCTCTGTCTTAAAATATCTCTCCGGCCTTTTTTCCAAGACCGCCAGCACCATTATCCAGTCTTTCCCGTCCGTATTCTTATATTCATGTATCAATCTCAGCAGATGATCTGTATCCTGAATCAGCTGTATCCAGATTCGTGTGGAAGTTCCTGCCTCCCTGCCAGAAATGCATTCCATTTTTTTAAGGAATGCATTTCCTAACCGGCCAGGCAGTATCTCTTTCTTGTCTTTACACAGTTTTTTGTGACAGGAACGCATCTGCAGGCTGTTCATGCACCAGACTGATGCTGTGATCTTTTTTATATTCAAAAGAGTTTTCTCTTCGATCTCCCACTGCAGTATCATATCCCGCCTTCTTTCCTATGCAGCATCGCTATGCTGTCGACTGAATCACTCATTCACTTACGTTAATAATACATCGTTGATATACCCCCATATTCGCTGTAATAGATTTTACCATTCCACTGCTTGACGGTTTTCGCACGGACATAATAGACCTGTGACTTTTTAAGTCCTGTCAGCTTAATATTAGGGCTTTTGCTTTTTTTCGTCTTCGTAAGTCCTTTCGTAAATTCTCTGGTTGTAGAATACTGCAGGATATACCCCGTCACGCCAGCCTGTTTTTCAATCTTTACAGATGCCTTAGATTTGTTTCTCTTTGTCTGTGCGATCTGGCATGAATTCGGCTTGATATTGATCGTAAAATTGTAAAATGCGCCATCGCCGCTATACCTACGGTTGATTTTCAAATAATAATCCCCTGGCTCTAAGGAATATGTATCAACACTATGCGCATAACCTTTATTTGAATCATATTCATCATAAAAGTGTTCCAATTCATTGCCTTCCATATCTAAAATTGAATATTTCATTGAATTTCCGCCATATCTATAATGAGACAGGTTGATCTGTCCAGAAAACGGCATATGAAATATATAAAAATCCTGCTCATCATCCAAGCCGATCAAACCAGCATATTTTGTATCTACATTAATATCAGCCGCCTGGCTTAAGATCTCATTTGGATGTGTCTGCGACTCTGGAAAATCTTCTTTGGCAGATTCAAACTGAAGTGAAAATGAATAAGAGCCTTCCGCTCCAGTAAAACGTATATAATAAGTCCCTGCCCGCAGATACCAGTCTTCTTTTCTATAGCGGCAGCCGCGATTCCCATCATATTCAATATATCTGTCATACAGCCTCTCATACTCATGGTTGTACAAATCCAAATGCCCCTGAGATGTATCCATAGAAACTGTATAGGTTATTTTTCCAGATTCTCCTAACACAAACTTATAATAATCTGTGCATTCGTCCGCCAGCCTGCCGCTATATGAACGGTCTACATCAATGGTCTGTGCATTATCAATCGTCACATCTTCTGCCGAAACACTTCCGGCCGTTAAAATACTAAGCAGCACAGCCATACAGATACACATCATCTGCCTAAAAAACTTATTGATAGACTTCTTCATTCTCTTTTCCTTCCTTTATGATCTTACAGTTACCGTTACCTTCACGGTCTTCTTCCCGCTTTTCACTTTGATGACCGCTGTCCCCTTTTTCTTAGCCTTGATCTGTCCTTGTTTATTTACCGCGGCTATTTTCGAATCGGAAGAAAGATACCGTATTTCCTGCGAAGACGTGATCGGAGTGACTTCTGTCTCCAGACGGAAGACCTTTCCGGCTTTCAGTCTCAGCTTCTTTTTATTGACAGTGATCTTCTTTGTCTTAACTGCACCTTTCTGCACCTTAATCTTTACCGTCGCTGTATTTCCACGTTTCGTGACTACTCTTACAAGCGCTCTGCCTGTTTTCTTTCCTTTCAGCTGGCCCGAAGAGCTTACGGCTACTACAGACGGGTCAGATGTCTGATAACGTACGATCTCATCATCACCAGTAACATATGCTTTTACTGCTGTGGTGACCTTTCCTTTCTGGAGTACAGCCGATGCTGCATTCCATTCGACAGAACACCCGTCATCCTGATAGCTGTCCTCGTCATCATCTTCCCAGTCGTCTTCCTCGTCATCATCCCCATCAGACAGATTGTCATCTGTCCAGAAATCTGAGTCAGAATCGCCCCATTCCTGTCCGCCGCCCTGCTGAATATCGTCGCTGGTATTTTGCCAGGAGTCACTGTCCCGCCTCCCGCATTCAGATACACCGTATAAGACTTCACCGGCCTGGAACTGCTGAGCCGGATGCTTGAATTGACCTCGGCTGTCTGCGCACCCGGTGCGCCGGTTCCGCCATTTGCATCATAAGTAAGAGTTGCTGTCTTCACCTGACGACGGTTTACCTGAATGTAAAATGACGCTGACTTAGTAATGCCGCCTTCTGTATAGCTGACCTTTACCTGCTGCCTGCCGGCGGAAGATGTGCTTCCGTTTACCTGATACCCGGTCACTGTTTTGCTTTTCCCATTATTATATTTTGCAGTTACTGTCATGCCTGCAGTACTTAAAGTCTCACCGACTGTATAGGTAGTCTTGGACGGTTCTCTCGTGATGCTGATTGAGCCGAGCTGGCTTTCTACCGGAAATTCATTGATTAACCCTACGATAAAGTTCTGCATCAGCTCTACGTCTTTTTTATCTACATACCCATCACCGTTTAAATCTGCACGTTTTTTTCATCAGCCGTCAGCGTAACCGATCCATTTGCCGCCTTGATGATCATTGACACATCTACCGCAGTCGCTCTGCCGTCGCCGTTCAAATCGCCATAATATAAATCCTGTCTTTCAATTACCGGTTCACTGATTTTAATCTGCGCAGAGCCTTCTACCGTCTTTCCGTCTATCACGGCCTGCACAGTTCCTCTATATGTCCCAGTTCCATCCAGAGATGACCGGATCCAGTTATAGTCGCTCTGATCATAAGCATATGAAAATACCCGGCTTCCATCAGGCTTATATATGATTTCTGTTGCCTTATACTTTCCCGGCGATGTATCATTCAGCCGCTTATTCGTATTCCGGTCTGACAGTTCATAGCATAGATAATAAGTGCTCCCTTTCGTACCACTCGTTAATCCATTCCCCATCTTGCTGTCAGAAAACCAGACTCTGATGCTTGGGTTCACATTCTGAGCAATATCAAAAGTTACCGTACTGGTTCCTTCAAAACCGCCTGTCACCTTTATTACGCCTTTATATGTCCCTATATTATTTGCACGAACAGCTACCCAGTTATTATCGCTTTTCCCATAATTCTGTGTGACCGCAGTACTCCCATCCGGGTTATAGATCGTCTCAGTAACTGAATAATCCTCCTGTCCTCCGGCTTCGCTGTACAATTTCCCGCTTTTTAAATCTACGAGCCTATAGCACAGGTAATACCAGTTTCCTTTTTGAAAGCTCGAAGATGTACTCCCCATCTTCGTGTCAGATATCCATGTCTGGATCTGCGGCGCTCCTACCGGATTTACTTTGGACAGATACTGCATGGTACAGTACCCGCTGCTTCCGTTCCATTCTACATGCGCCCACTGGCCATCTGATTTTGTTACGCGTACTACTGTCCCTGTCGGTATCGCAGCTGCAACAGCAAACCCTGTGCCATGACCGCTGCGCATATTTAAGGCACCATTTGCTGTGACCGTATAATTACCGGCATATGATGTGCTGCAGCTGCACGAATCCTGTCCAGAATCGTCAGCCAGAGTAAAATTCCCGCAGTAACCATATCCCCTATATTTATTTGCCCAGCTGCTTATTGTGGACTTCTGCACGCGTCCGCCTGTTGCATGTACGAAATATCCACTGCCTACATAGATGCCTGCATGTCCATAATAAGAAGAACCACATCTCCTGCATGGTCCGCCGCCACAGTTTCCAAAGTATACAGTTGCTCCTATAGGAATATTGGCAGAGCTTGACGAACGCATAAAATCATTCCCGCTCTTGGATGCACAGCAGCTATACGGCCGGACTGCCCCTAAAGCCTGATAACACTCTTCTATAAACTGCTCACACATTGCATTTGGATATGACTGGCCGACTTTTGATTCCACATAATTTTTAATAGCTGACGACTGTAAGACGGCTGCCGCTTGTACTTGTTCTGTCTGATAAGGTACTAGCATGGTTACAGCCAGAATAATGCTCAGCCATACGCACAGACCCCTTTTTATTTCTTTCATACTCTTCATATATTCGACCTCCCCTTTCTCTATCGCATATCATAACTGCCATATTCTTGCTTCAGATCTTTGAAACGCCAAGTATACCCAGAAGGCATACCGTATTTGTATTGCTTACCATCATCCTATTCTTTCCATGCTTGCGGAACCCGAATAATTATTTCCATTTGCATCCCATGAATCATGGTATTCTAATACATCATTTTGTTCATCATACAAATAACAATATTTTGCATTATTATGAGGATATTTCAACTTAATTAAATATCCCTGTCTTGTATTTTTACATCCATATATTTTACTTTTATAAACAAATTCACTTGTAACCCTGTCATATACTTTTATATATTTTCTTGTTATCTTCCGGTCATAACCGCCAGATGAATTGTCTGCCCACCAGCCCTTAATCTTTTTATATATTTCAGATTGCAATTCTGCTTTTTTATCTTTAGTCGCTGATTCTGCAATCATAATTCCAGATGCATAATCAAAGAGTATGTTTTTATCAGTAAGCGCGCCTCCCTTAAATGCCGAAACAACTGCACTAAAAATAAATATACAGACAATCCACTTTTTCATTCTACAAATTAATTTCTTCATACCCTCATCTGTCCTCCAATAAGGTATTTATTTGCGTCTCTTACGCCAACACCTCTTTTATAAATTCTCATTACAGTTCAGCCTTCGTCTTCACTGCAAACCATATTGACAGTATTTAATTTTTATGTGTACATTTTCTCACCGCAAAGCCGACTGCCGTAGTCCCACATAACACGGCAAGTATCAAAAATATATCACTGCCCAGTCCTGCCCCTGTCTGATAAGTCTGGTCCAACCCTTCACTGCCTGAAGCGGATGCTGTGTCCAGTGCAGCGCTTGCTGCAGTATACCCCTGCATACCACCATAACTGGTTCCCATGCTGCTCACACTGGTTATTTTAGCCCCATTATTTTCATCTTCATCAATTATGACTTTATCATCGCTGTCTTTCTTATTTTCGGTTTTCTTTTTATCTGTTTTCTGATTCTTAGCTTTATCATCCGCCCATTCACTATCATCTATATCATCGTCTCCTCCTGACCACGCGTCTGTCCATTCGTCATCATCTCCATCTGCCCAATCATCGTCATCTCCATCGGTCCATTCGTCACTGTCATCTTCATCTGTCCATTCGTTGTCTTCATTTTCTTGACTGTCATCTGTCCATTCGTCATCGCTCTGTGTCTCGTCTGACCCCTGTCCATCACTGTCCTGACCCGAAGACTCAGTCTGCTGATCTCCATCAGTCTGACTGGAAGAATCTGATGCCTGTCCATTCGAATTCTGACCTGACGAATCACCGGACTGTTCATCTGAGTTCTGATCTGACGAACCGCCGGACTGTCCATCTGAATTTTGATCCGACGAACTGCCAGACTGTCCGTCAGTATTCTGATCTGACGAATCGGAGCCCTGCCCGGATGAGTTCGATACCTGATCTCCTGCGTCCGGCGTTTTCTGATCCGACAGGTCTGTATCGGCATCTCCTCCCTCTGATACTTCTGAACCTGTCGGCTGTATCTGTGACGATGCCGCCGCTGCATATGCCATATGCCACTGTATCACACCGATAATCAAAAATGCTGCTGCAACACTGATAATGATATTTTTCTTATTCCTCATATTTTCTCCTCCTGCCTGAAAGATCTGCAGGGCTTATGGATATGGTAACATTTCAGCCTTCGGCAGAACTGTTACTAGATATGCACAGCTCCACAGATATTTTGTTTACTTTACGCCTGACTAATGTCAACAGGCACAGGAATGACCAGCGTCACTCCAACCTTTATTTTCTTCGATTTTGGAATCACATCCTTATTGGCATTATAGATCTGGCGCCATTTGCTTTTAGTGCCGTAGTATTTCTTTGAAAGGCTTTCAAGGTCGTCGTCTTTTTTCGCAGTACAAGTCATCGCTGGAATATGCAGCTGTGAGCCTACCTTCATTCGATAGGATTTATAGATCTTGTCCCTGTTTGCCCGAAAGATTTTCCTCCATTTGCTTTCTTTTCCGTAATATTTCAAGGCAATCTTTCCCAGATTGTCTTCCTTTTTCACAGTATAGACCGCACATACAACCGGAACCGGAAGAACTATCCTAGTGCCTGCTTCCAGCTGTCTGGAACCAGGAATCACATCCTTATTGATCCGATAGATCAGCTTCCATTTGCTCGCCGCCCCAAAGTATTTCTTGGCAATGCTTTTGATATCGTCGCCTTCTTTCACGGTATAATTAAGCGCGGGAATCTGCAGCGTCATGCCCTTTTTCAGCTTTTTCGATTCAGGTATCACATCCTTGTTCGCATCATAGATTTTCTTCCACTTACCTGACCTGCCATAAAACTTCTTGGCAATACTCTTAAGCGTATCGCCGGCCTTAACCGTATATTTGCTTGCGTTTGCCAGATCTTTCCTGACAGGTGTCGGCTTTGGACTCGGCTCCGGATTAGGATCAGGCGTCAGGTCAGGCGTTGGATCAGGCGTCGGCTTTGGACTCGGTGATACGGACTGGCCGCCGCTTCCAGAACCGCCGCTTCCATAGCTGCCGCCTCCACCTATAGGCGTAGGAGTAGGATTTGGTCTAGGCTTAGGATCTGTGTTTTTCTTCTCTACCTTATAGTTCTGCGCAGCAGCATTGACTACCCGTTGGTTCTTGTTCTTCCGAAACTCTACCCCGATCGTATGGACGCCTTCCGACTTCGGAAGAGACTTTGATATGATCGTAATCCGGGTACTGCCCGATTCCGACTCATAATCATCATGCAGCTTTAGTTTTACACCATCGATATAGAGATCTGTATATTCATCAAACACGCCCTTGGATATAATCAGATAATCTCCTGACTCAGTCGTATCATTGATGCCGCTGATCTTTTTTTCCAGTTCATAGCCGTAATCTTCGGCATTCTCCACATTTTCATCTGAATTATCCAATACTTCAAACTGGAAGGTCCGCATATCATCCTTCAGCGAACGGCTGTCATAACTGTCATCGCTGTTATCCATTTTTATTGTTACTGTAAATTTTCCTGTTTCCATTGGAACTCCGTGCAGCTCTCCATTCGGATACAGAACCATTCCTTCTGGCAGTCTTCCGCTTACGATTGAATAACGCGGATTGTTCCACTGGTAGGTATTATTATTCGTGATCAGTATTCCGTATGGGACATATTTTGTCGGATTTTTGATCTTTGTCGTCGTCATGCGGGGATCTCCGACAACTCCCTTCAGCTTGAGCACCATCTTGGTCTTTTCGCCGGAAGCTTCCTGCGCTGTTAAGGTAAGCGTTCCCAGATCTCCGGGATTCTTTGGAGCAAGCTCTCCCTCCTTGGCCTTCAGGCGTATTTTTGCCAGATTCGGAAGCAACCCTAATTCTACATTCTCGGTCTTCTCTATCGTTGTAAGCCCTGCCAGGTCATACTTGCCATTCAGCTTCCAGTAATCATCCATTACAATGCTGTCAGACTTAAGCTCTGCACGCAGTGCCGACATCGACGTATATCCGACATTTGCAATCAGAATATCATGCAGATTGTCATGCATAGAATCTATAAACATCTCCCTCGTAGACTCAACAACCTCGCCTTTCTTCGTCTCCGATTTGTCATGATCTAAGCTAGTAAGATATAGCTCTGCGGGATGGGCGTCTGCCTGTGTCCCGGCTTTAAAAACTCTGATAAAATAGTTGGTCTGGCGCAATCCATCCTCTGACGTTGCTGTAAACTGTACCGTATTGGATGAAAAGTCAATCGGCCTGCTGCCGTCTGCCTCTTCCCCGTCTACAAACATTTTTGCGCCTTTTGCCAACTGATATTCTAATACAAGCTCCGACAAATCCACATCCTGCTCCGGTTCCCCTGCTTTGCTGCTGACAAAGATTGTATAATTGTTGCCGTCATAGGAATCATGCGTCTGCGGAGACAATATATAAGAAGGCACCTCGATACCGTCTTTTGTTTTTATGCCTATAATCGTCGCGTCTGCTTCCCCATTCAAATATCTTTCAGTTTTAATCATATATCTGTATTTTTGCTGTCCTTCATCGCCATCCTGACCAATGAAAATACTAAAAGAGATGCCTTTGCTATAATCCGCCGTATATCCATCCTTAAACAGTGAATCTCTGATATTTGCCGCACCTGCTGCCTGTGCCGCCTGAATGGAGTCATAGCTGCCCTGATATGCCATGACATCTTCACCCGGAGTTTCCTCGATGTCGTCCTTTTTGTAAACAAACTGCTGCATATATTGAGCGTCCACCGGATGCGGGTTCTCCAAGCGATAAATAAGGACTACTGTACCATCTGACTGCGTCGAATCATTCCACAGACAAAACAGATTCGCACCATCCGCCGTTTTTAATCCTTCTAAAGACACAGAATCTTCACTTATATACCTGTCAGTTTTAATCATATAATTGTATTTTTTCTGTCCTTCATCGTCATCCAGTCCAACAAAAATACTAAAAGCAACACCTTTGCTATAATCCGCTGTATATCCGTCCCTAAACAAAGAATCCCTGATATTTGCCGCACCTGCTGCCTGTGCTGCCTGAATGGAGCTATAGCTGCCCTGATATGCCATGATGTCTTCACCCGGCTCTTCCTTCGTGCCGTTCCTGCGGTAAATAAACTGCTGCGTATACTGAGCGTCTATCAGATATGGTTCTTTCAGATTGTATACATAGTTGATTTTGCCATCTAACAAATACGGTCCCTTCCGCATACTAGATAAGTCCACACCATCTGCTGCTTGAAAGGTTCCTAAACTTACATGAACATTTGCCTCCTGCTTTTCCGTCCGAATACGGTAATACTCCTGCACCTGCTCAATATCATCGTCCAGTCCAATAAAAATACTGAACACAACGCCATCACCGCTGTAATCAGCCAGATAGCCGCCACCGAACAGTGCCTGTTTTACATCTTCTGCTCCCGCCTCCTGTGCTGCCTTGATCGAGTCATAAGTACCCCGATACGCATAAAATTCATCACTGGTATTGTCTAATTGTCCGTCGTCCTTCCTATAATAATCAAATGCCAGCTTATATTCCCCATCTGTCGGATCATCATTTAACAAATAGGTGTATTCTTGCACTTTTTCATTCGTCTCAATATCCACATAAGAATAATCGGCCCTGACATCGCCATCCTCTGTTACCTTATGTAAATCTTTTACTTTAATACCGGAAGAAAATCCATCAACTGCCCGCAGCTCGATCGGCAGGCATCCTGTGACCTTTCCATTCTTATAAGAAACCATAGTAATCCATTGCTCTGCCCGGTTATTTTTCATCTCTACCATATATCCGCTGCCGGGTACATTCTTCCCATCTCCCCAGATCCTGTCCGTGATCTCTGTCCCAAGCGCATCTTCCGTACATTTACCTTCAAAGACCTTTATTTCGGAAAATCTCAGCTTGTCAAATTCAAAACGATCCGGATTTAAGCTCAGTGTCAGATAGTACTTGTCGCTTTTCGTTGGCCCCGTAAAATTTACGAGTACTGCTTTCTTTTCATCACCATCCGTATACTGCTGGTCATAAATCTCATCCGCATCCGGCAGCTCATACTGCGCAGTCATATTTCCATCACGGTCATAAATCCGAAAGCCTTCATAACTAAACAGCATCAACAGGCTTTCATCGCCGCTCACCCTCGCTTCCTGATGCACATAATCCGCATCATAGGAAAAGATCTGTGTATCTGGATGCCCATCCAGACGCATGATACGTACCTTCGGCTCCCCGCTGTCCGCTGCCAACGCATATCCATCCGCCAGCTTCACAAAATCTCCCGCCTCTCCATATGCGGGAGAACACAACCAAAATCCGCAACATCAAGCAATATCTGAAAGCAGC
>CANDMV010000142.1 GCA_947385875.1 uncultured Eubacterium sp.
ACAGCTCCTCTCACCCGGCTGCTTTTGATAAGCCTTAAAATGAGAACGATAAATTCATCTTCAGAACCTTGAACTGCTGATCTGAAATCATTCATCTGATACAGCCGTTACAGATAGAAGATTTCATGTACTGCCTGTCAGAAACAGCTGGGAGAGGGAATCTGGTCTGCCGGCGGCTTTGGAAGAATGCTTAGAATCCCTTAGCATTCCGCCATGAAATCTCTATCTACCCATGCTGCAATGACATTTTTCTTCTCCCTTGAAATCGATTCGTAATATGATTTTCCAACCTCACCGGCGCCATAAAGTATAATCCTTGCATTCTCCAGCCTGCCATAATATGGATAATACCAAAAGCCGCTTGTATCGATTCCCAGCAGCCGTACAGCCATAAACAATCTAGATCTCATGCTTTCATTGAACGCTTTCAATAAATGCTCCTTAAACGGATGCTCATCTATCATTTTCAGCATTGTCTGATAATACAAATGCTCATTCAATAAATAATCCTTATGAACACTGCGCGTAATTGACCCGTTATTTGCGCACCAGTGATACCCTCCCATATTTAGAACCTTTATTCTTTTCGAATGCAAAAATACATGCGTTCCAATACAGCGGTCTTCACTTACATATAAATCATCAGGGACACTTGCCACTGCCTGTTTTGCAAGAGAAGCTTTATATATTTTATCTAAAATACCCCCCCCCCCGCACTGAACATGCTTTCCCAGATGATCTTAAGCGCTTCCCCTTCATAGATTCCTTCTTCCGCCCATGGCTTATTCAGGCATCTTTTATCATCTGTATAATATCCAACAATAAGTGCATCTGCATGATCCGCATGGTTTGCTATCATATCCAGATACCCCGGCTCTATCCAGTCATCCGAATCGACAAATACTATATATTTACCAGATGCCATATTCACAGCTGTTTTTCGTGTATAAGCCACGCCTTTATGCTCTTGATGAACCACCTTCATCCGCCTGTCTGTATCTGCCAGCCCGACACACAGCTGATAAGAATGATCCGTTGAGCCATCATCTACGATGACTGCTTCAAATTTCTTATACGTTTGGTTTAAAATGCTTTCTATACATCTTCTAAGATACTTTTCTGAATTATAGACCGGGATGATTACACTCAGTACTTTTTCCATTCTACATGTCTCCCTCCTATCTCCAATAAGGATTAAGAATATTTGTCATTCATAAAATGTATCCGTCAAAAATTCTATTTTCATCTGTCTTTTCAGCTGTGCGATTTTCTTTGCCGCAGCAGCATTCATCTGCCTTAACCTCTCTAAATCCACGTCAACAAGCAGAGTCTGGTCATAATAATTCTGGGATCTATTACTAGAAAATCCGTCAAACCCTGCAAGCATTACTCTGTCTGCACCTGTTTTCTTTAAAAAATTTATGCACATCAATCCGGCATTGTCTATAATTGACAGCTCCTCATTACTGTAGCTCATATAATCTATCACATGCACTCTGCCGCAGGAAGCCGTCCTGATATTTGAAGTAACGATCACGTCTGTTTCATCTGAAATCTGTTTTAACAGATTCTCGATTCCTTTCAGCCTTTTCATATTGCTGATAAAAACCATGTCGCATTTGATACTGTCCGGTATAAAATTAACACTGGCCACATAATAATCTTCCTCCTGCAGCATCCGATTGATTTTATCTGTATGATCTTTCAATGATTTTCCAGGTGCCAGTACAATAATTTGCTTACCGCTTATCTTATTACGGACATAAGCCACGCTGTCTGTATCATCCACATAATGGTTCATATATTTTATATATTCACTGGAAATATACTTTTCGTCATACAAGGCCCGTTTCTGACGGTCAAGCCTATTGAGTATCGCATAGATATTCTGTACATGCAGAGTCTGCTTATTTAACAAAAATGATGCGTAATTAGGATGACATCCCGCTGTTGACGCTATATAATAAGCTGCGTCATATCCCCATGAATAAATCATGCGCATCGGCCTTATGTACTCATCGATAATCTCCAGTATCTCTGTATTTTCATACTGATATCCAAAATTAGAATTGATATACTGTGTAATCAATTCTGTATTTAAATTTCCTGCCCCTCGTCCTAATCCATATATAGAGCTGTCAATGATGATCTGTCTGGCAGAATTTAAATCAATGAGCTGCTGTGCGTTTGAAAATGACAGCTGCAGATTATTATGGGAATGAAAACCTATACTTATCATGTCATCCAGATTGCGGTCGATCAGATCATACATGCGCAGCAGATCATTCTTATACATCATGCCAAGTGTATCGACGATATAAAACGCATAAGGCTTTAAGTTATTCATCGATTCGATTAGTTTCAGAAGCTTTTGGTCGGAATACGTCGTTGTTCCTACAGGCTGCATAAAAATCTTATATCCCTTGTGCATCAGTTCTTCCGCAAGCACAAACGCGCCATCCATCTCATGCTCATGAAATGTAATCCGTATGCCGTCAATGGAATCATGTTCACAACGGCTGATTTCTTCTGACATCATAGCGCCATACTGCAGCATGGCAACATACATCCTTCCCGGATACTTTTTTGTTATCAATTCCTTAATGACCTCTACATTTCCAAATAAAGAATCATCCCTGTCATAAGCTCCTGATTTCAAAAATCCACATTCGATAATATCGACACACGCTTTCGACAGCTTATCAATGATGTCTTTCATCACTGCATAGCCAAAATGAAAGTCATTAATATATCCTCCATCTCTCAAAGTGCAGTCTAAAACACTAATTCGATTCATCTTCCACCTTCTTCCCCGTCAGCTGACCGGATAAGCTTCCATCATTTTTCTCACTACTTCCAAATCCTTTGGTGTATCAACTGATATGGAATCCGAATGAACAAAATTAAAATGAAGCTCGATTCCATGCTCTAAAAAACGCAGATGATCGATATCTTCAATTTTCTCCAGCTCTCCCATAGGGGTATTTACAAAAAAATCCAGTGCCTGCTTATTAAAACACTCTATTCCTACGTATTTCTTATAACTAATATCCAACGAACCCTTAGGATAAGGAATCGCGGCACGCGACATATAAAGACACCGTCCTGTTTTTTCAGAAACAATCAGCTTAATATTCGCGCTATCCAGTGTCTCTGCCGGATCGGTAAGCCTGCGCATTGCTCCGCCAAAATATGGCTCTGTCGATAGCTTCTCTGGAATTACCTGAATAATACATTCTTCTGCTACAGCCGGTTCATCACCATTGATACACAGATAATAGTCAGCGCTGATTTTCTCGGAGACTTCATGCACTCTGGAAATATGATTCGGATGGCCAGCTGATGTCATAAGGTATCTCATTCCCAGATTTTCACACATTTCCTGTATTTTTGGATCATCGATTGCACAAATTACTGAATCAAAGGCTCTTATTTTATTCACGTTATTGTAAACCCACCACAGCATTGGTTTCCCGCAGATGTCCGCAAGGGGTTTCCCTGGAAATCTGGACGACTGATAACGCGCCGGTATGACACCTATTATTTTCATATCGTTACCATCCCTGCCTTTCCACCAGCTCATTCATTCCTATCACATTTAAATCTGTTCTCATTCTTTTGACTTTTCTTTTGATGATTTCTAAGTCACAAAAAGGTATTACTATAATCGTCTTAATATCATCCGGCAGTTCACGCAGTGAGATTACTGGTATCCCATGATATTCATTACTGCTGGGTTTGCTTTCTATAATATATCTCACTTCTGCCTGATCTCTGATCTCTTTCCAAAAAGAATCAAATATTTTTCCTTTTCCCCACACAGCAGCACTCGTTTCCATGCCGTCTAAAAGCCGGATTCTTTTTCCATTCTGCAGCAGATGGATCCACCGAAGGAAGAAATCATTGTATGACTGCAGTCTTTCTTCATTATTCTTTTTTCCAAATAAGAACTGAAATTCTTCTTCGCATTGCTTTGATGACTGTACCTCTTTCGGCCAGAGAAATTTTTCTTTATATTCCATCTTCCTGACAGAATCGTTTTCTGCTAATATAGAACCATGTACTCCAGAACCATCAAACCCAACATTATGCACCAGCTGTTTATACGGGCTGAGACAGTATCCGCCTTTTTCTATCATTTTCAATCCATAAAAGACTGCCCATGAATTACATCTGCCTGTTATGTTTCCTGTCAGCATAGACTCCATATTCCCACCCCAAATCTGTAGTCTATTTTTGGCAGAACAATCACTTTTAATTCTCGCAAGTATCCGGTAATCCTCTTCATACTGAATCCATCTGTCCTTCCATGTTCCCCATCCCCACGAACAGATCCTTCCATTAAAATACGCATCATTTTGGGAATCTGGAAGATCTATATCCCATGCATATCCGCTTACTGAATATACTTTCTTTTCATCCGCATAATCTGTCAGCGCTGTCACCATAAAACGCATAAACTGCTCATAAGGCACACAGTCATCTTCCAGTACAATGACTGCATCACATTCCTGAAGTACATAATGAATCCCGTTTGTAACTGACTTTGATAATCCGTAATTCTGCTCTGCTACATGAACTTCCGTTTCACACCAGTCGATGTCCTGAATCAGCAGATTCACTTTTTCCCATTCTTCAGTATTTGTCGTCCCACACTTTCCGTCCTGAAAGATATAGAGCTTTTCGGGCAATACATCATTTACGGACAATGCATCCAGTACTTTTTTTGTATGGACGCTTCTATGATATGTAAATAAAACTGTTCCAATCTGCATACTCTTCGCACCTGCTTTTCTATATATTCAAGCTGTTTCGGCTCCGCCTTCAGCTTCCCTGCAACGAAATCCGGCTCATTAAAAGTCCGCCATCATCTTTTTGAAATATTCAGCATATGATTTTTTAACATCTCTTGTCCCGCAATAATAACGAAACATTTCTTTATTATATAAAGCATCTCTTTCCTGAATCAGCCTCTCCAGCTCTTCATAATTGTGAAAATAATTATTCCTTTTTTTAGATTTCCTCTCATCCTGATGCATCGTATACTGCATAAATGGCTGCTGTAAATATATCAGATCTATAATTACAGAAGTTCCTGAACCTATCAGCATAAAATCACATGCATTACACATTTCACTTATTTCTTCCTTTTGTTTTGCTGCCTGTACCAAAAATTGTTCTTTTACTTCCCTGTCGTATTCATCCCCTTTACAGTTTGGGTGATACCTCAGGCGATACTTTAATCCCTGATCTCCTGCCAGCCGATTCGCAAAACCGATTAACCTCTTATTTTCCTCGTCATACTCTCTGTTTCCTAAAATAACTCCAAATATATGATTTTTTTCTTCTTTTTTTACTTTGATTGGACGTATGTACCTTGGTATACCCAAAACTTTGATCTTTTGTTCCGACATACCGCATTCCATTGCTAAATCTTTTATATATTCACTCCATGCCAGAAAATCATCTGCGACAGAAGTCCGATACTCCAATCCTCTCCAATACGCTCTTTTATCAAACAGCCCATGCTGTAATGTCCCCGTATATATACCTTTTCGTTTCATATACTGCACTAATATATTTTCATATGGGTTAGAATCACTGTATACTAAGCCATATGCATATGCCTTTGTATGCAGATACGCACCCATCCTTTTATAGTATAAAGCTGTAAGTCCCAGAACACGGATCAAAGACAGCTTTTTTCGAAATGAAATCCTGACATTTCTCATAAGCCATAGATTACACAAGTCCCATCCGGTCATTCTCAAACCGCGTATGAAATTGAACCTGTCTTTTATGCGCCTTACCGGAACCACATAATCAAACATAGGAAATTCTCTGATAAAGTTTTGAAAAATCTGATCATGATCCTGTCGAAAATAAAAATCCGAGTAAAAAGCAATCAAACAATTCTCCTTACGCCGCACATAATGGTAATCATACCTGTCATACCATCTTGAATTTCCGAAGCTCACTGGAATAGTATTCAGGCGATATAGACGTCACATAGTTATACCCATCATATGGATTATGAATATAAACGATATCCGGCCTATGAAGCTGTATGCTGTATTCCTGATAAGGAATCGACTTCACATACTCCGGCAGCCGATCTCCCTCATAATAATAATTACAAAGATCTCCGCTTGGATTCTTATCATAGTAAGGAATCGGAATTACGGTCACGCTGCACCGGCAGTCGTTTGATGCTGCCTTCCATATGCTGTCAAAACAGTCCCACATAGATGCCTTATATGGCATGAATACAATTTCGATCTTTACTTCCGGCTCATGTTTCAGCTCTCTGCACAATACAGACATATTCTCATTTAAAGCGTCCATGATTTCAGTTATGCCCGTACTGCCTGAATCATCAGATCCCTCCATCACTTTTTCATTCAGCAGCTCCAGCAGCTCTTTTACATAGTCCAAAAGCTCCACATACTCCGCAGCCCTGACTCTGGATAACCCATCACGCAGCATTCTGCTGATTGTATTTATACCTGAATAGCATTCCTGCAGCAGCGCTCCGATTTCCTCTTCATAACCTTTGGATCCAGTATATTTTATTCCGTTCCAGACTGATGCTGCCAGCTCCAGCAGCTGCTTCTGCATACATCTTCTCAAAATTATCACTCCTGAATCATATGATTGATACAAAAATCCTGTCCCGCTTGATCTTAATCTGGTACACTGACCGCCTGATCTGCCGGCAGAGCACAATGTCCGCCATGAACATGTACATTAAGAACCATTATCTTTGTAAGTATCGGGACGCTGCGGATCAAACATCTCATTTGCCCACATGATTGTGACCATCTCCGTTCCGCCAGTATTTTCAATGCTGTGCACATATCCCGGCGGTATCACCACAGGCTCCAATCTTTCACCCGACACATCGATTTCAATTATTTTTTCTTCATCCAGCTTCCGCAGCCTGATTACTCCTGTGCCGCTCACAACAAGGAAAATCTCATGCTTCGTGCTGTGCCAGTGTCCGCTTTTACGATGCCTGGCTTCGAGATATTGACAGATACCTGCCCCTGCTCCTTAGTTCTTAGAAATTCTGTAAAAGACCCCCTGCTGTCGCGGTGCATGACAAGCGGATATTTCAGCTTATCCTCTGGAAGATAGCTAAGATATGTGCTGTAGAGTTTTTTCGTCAGTCCGTCTGACTGCCTAGGAATACTTAGGTCTTTCGCACAGCTGGCAAATCCATGAATCAGATCTGCGATGACGGCAAGATTTTCTGTGTATACCGGCTGCACACAGCAGAAATCCCCGCACTGGTTCGGCGTTCCCTCAAGGCATCTGATAAACTCCTCTATTACATCATCAATATAGATAACGATTCAGCCTTCCTGCTTCTACATCCGCTGACAATAAGTCGTACTGCTGCTGCAGCTCAGACTTCAACTCCACCCGCTTCCCGTTCAAGACCTGTTCAAAAGCATTGCCAGCCTTCAGCAGAAATCTCAGATAGTGCCTGTCTGCTTCTGTAAAGCCTTCATTTCTGTTCAGACGCTCTAACACACTGGTCTTAATCCTTGTCCACTGGCATTTGATATCCCCAAGAGCATCATAGACTGCCAGATAAAAATATACAGAAGGCATGCCCAGCCGGCCGCGCAGTCCGCTCTTTGTCATCTCATTTTGAACAGTGTATCCGGGATAAAGCTTCTGCAGACTTTTTATCCCTCCATATCGCTGGTACACATAATTCTTTACAGTGCAATAGTCCCTGGCAATATCCATCAGCTTCTCCATATCTTCCTTGGAAACCGGCACTTTATTCTGCTGGCAAACCGTCTTGCAGACTTTGTTGGTCTGCACTGCAGTATCTTTTCTGCTCATATCTGTACAGCACCTTTAGGTTAATAAATAAAATAGTTTCATTTGAATTTTAGATGTACACAGATTTCTTGCGGCAGTGCATAAGGCACTCCCATGTAATAGCTTCAAAAAGTGTACTTTATGAAACAAAGAGTAATTTGAACAAATTTACTAGAAAATAGGGTAAACTTCCTTGACTTTTTGACGATATTATATTAGAATAAATAACGATTTCATTGAAAATATAAAAAAACAGACTGTTCCAAAAAGTACACTTTTTGGAACAGTCTTTCTATTGCAATCAACAATTCGGTTTTAAATCTTTCACTCATATGCTCTACTCCTGCAATTACTTCGGTCAACATAAACCCTGATCAAAATCACGCAGTATCTTTTGTTACATTTCACACCCTGACCAGACATGCGCTGTCTGGTCAGAGCCAAAGAATGTGGCTTGCCATACATCCGGCCTCTTGAAAACTACAGCCCGTCTGTGCAGCAAGATCCTCAATGATTATATTATCACGCTTAACAATTCCATTTATACCTTAAAAGATGCCACCGTCTGGTTCAAAAGCCCGCTTAACCGGAAAAGCTCTTCCATCTGTCCAAGAACAGCCTGCGAGTTGCCATTCGAATCATGCGCTGCCTGCTCCATCTTGTGCATATATTCCGTAATCTCTCCTACCAGCGCTGCCACATCTGAAATAGCGACATTAATTTCCTCCATTCTCTGATTCATCTCGATGGACGCAGTCCCCAGGACACCAGAAACATCACTATAAAAAGCGGCATCCTTCTGATACATTCGAGCAAGCCCCGCCATGCTCTTATAATCTTCCATGACTTTTTCATTCATAAATTCCATTAACTTCTCCGAACTCTGTGACAAAAACACAACATTTTCAACTACATCCTCTGTAACCTTGCGGATTTTGTCAACAGCCACTTTTGAATTATCCGCAAGTACACGAATCTCCTCCGCGACGACAGCAAATCCCTTTCCGGCTTCTCCGGCTCTCGCCGCCTCAATGGATGCATTCAGCGCCAGAAGATTTGTCTGAGAGCTGATGGCCAGAATCTCATCCGCAAGCATTTCGATCTCGCTTACTCTCTGACTCTTTCCGATCGCCAGCTCCAGATCATCTTTTGTATTCTCATAGAGAACGACTGCCTGATGCCCTGATTTTTCTGATTCCTGATACTGATTTTTTGCACGTTCCATAATATCACTGGATTGAGCCGCCGCTTCTTCGGATTTCTTTGTTACATGCTCCACAGACTGTCCAAGCTCCTGCCCCGTCTGCTGAATATAGTCCGTCAATTTTTTCGCTTCGACCGTCTGCTCCTTTACCTTCACTGCCGAATCAGCCATTTCAGATATATTTTCATTTAACACCACCATCTTTGCCGAAGTTTTTTCAGCGATGACACTGATATTTTCTGCCTCTTCCTTCGTATTCAGAATAATACTGCGAATCTGATGCTTTACTTCTGCTGTCGCAGTCTTGATCTGTTGTGCCTCATCTTTATATTCCTTTGGAATTGCCTTTTCGCTGACACAGTTCTCTGAAAAATCCCCAGATGCAAACTGCTTTAGCATCTGTACCGGAGCCAGCATCCGCCCAATCAGTCCTGCCATAAAAACTGCCACCAGCACGATAATTACAAGCGCCATAACTACCGCCACTACGATCATCGCAACTAAGGATTCCTCAGCATTTGCTGTCGGCGCTGCTACTCCCAGCATCCAGCTGCTGCCCTCTATTCCTGCCGCAGCAAAATAACACTGTATACCATCATAATCTGTAAGTTTTTCCACACCAGACTTCTCTGAAAGCAGCTTCTTTAGTCCCGGCATCTTATCCATCACTGCTACCGCTGCATCCTCAGAAGGCTCAAACTCTTTATTTTTATGAGCTATATACTGCCCATTGCTGTCCACCAGAAAACCATATACATCCTTATCATATTTGATGCTTCCCGTCAGCTCGGTCACAGTCTCTAGCGTCACATCCAGCCCGACCACTGCTGCCAGTTCCCCATCTGCATAGACCGGTGCTGCAATCGTAGTGCACATTTGATTTGTCAGCACATCCCAATAAGGGTCTGTGACAATCACGTTCTGCTCTTTGGCTGCCTGCTGATACCATCCACGCTTAACCGGGTCAAAATCTTTTGGAATCTCGGCTTCCCTGTTGGACTGAATAAATCTGCTCTCTTTCGTCCCACAGTACAGATTCAGCAGTTCCTTACGCCCAGCGGCATGTTCATCCAGCACAGACTGAATAAAGCTCTCCTGAATACTGCCGGATGCCTCTATACTATCTGCAGTCCCCTGCGCAAGCATCTTCTCAATCTCTATCCAAGTATTGATTTCTTCGGCATATTTTTGTGCGTTCAGCTGCAGGGCATCTGTCTGGTCTTCGATCATCCGTCTGGCCGCCACTGTCACAATCCCTGCAGTCGTCAATAATATACTAGCCACAACAATGCATATAATACTGAATGTCAGCTTTCCTTTGATTGTCCTTCCCATGATGACATACCTCTTTCTTTTTTGTCATATTCCTTTGTGTTAATCACTATCGCACCCTTTTCGCCAGAGCTTCCGCAAATGGCCTTCTGTCCAAAAATCCCACAAAAAAAGCATCCGGCAGCAGCCGAATGCCGTACGATCTGGATGGAGTACTAGAACGTGTCCGAAAAATCATTCCCGCAGTCCATTTTCTATTTCTAGAAAGCATAATTCATCAGATGTTCCCACAGGATTTATATTCATCGCGAAAATAATTTTTCAGACATTTTCTAGCGCTCTTGTCATTTTATATTTTACCAGATTCTATATTCAAAAAAAGTATACTGGTACAAATTGCGTGTTTTGTGGGATAAGCTGTATATTACTTCCTCATATTTTTCTCATAATCCCTCAAAGACTCCACCGCCAAAGGAGCCATGGGAATCAATGCAGTCATATTAAAAATCGTCATTAGTCCGATACCGACATCTCCCATATCCCAGACAAACGTATAAGCCGCCATTCCCCCTATAAACAGCATAATCAAAGCAAGCACCTTATACAACGTCTGCGACAGCCAGTTATCTCCAAACAGATAAGCAACATTTGATCTTGCGTAAAATAAGATTCCGATAAACGTAGAAAAGCTGAACAGCCATAAGATACCTGCAATAAATACAACGCCAAACTCTCCCATATGATAGTGCATGGCAGCCTGGAGCAGCTCCATCCCAGCCAGCCCGTCAGTCAAATCTGCCGGTACCAACAGCATAATCATAGCTGAACAGCTGCATATTACAATCGTGTCAATAAATACACCCAGCGCCTGAAGCAGCCCCTCTTTCGCCGGATGGCTGATATCTGCTGCCGCTGCTGCGCATGGTGCCGAGCCTGACCCGGCTTCATTGGAAAACAGCCCTCTTTTGGCTCCGTTCATAATGACAGCGCCAAATCCGCCTGCCACCGCCTGTCGTATCCCAAAGGCTTCCATTAAAATTCTCTCAAACACAGCCGGAAGCTGACCCGCGTTTTTTATGATAATAAAAATGGTTGCCAGAAAATAACAGCCCGCCATGACAGGCACAACGATGTCCAGCACTTTTACTGTAGCATTTCTACGGAGTACGATGACAGCTGCGATCAAAACTAAAACGGCGGTAGTATAAATAGGCGGTATTTGAAATGCGTTTACAAAAGCAGATGATACTGAATTACCAATCACCTGACTGATGCCGCACCAACAGATCAGCCCGGAAAGTGCAAACAAGACTGCAATCACAGAACGTCTCTTCTCCTTTTTCTTCCCGGCAAAAAAATGATGTATATAATAGGCCGGCCCGCCCCGGTAGCCGCCGTACAGAGGATCCTTTTCCTTATACAGCTGTGCCAGGACAGCTTCCGCAAAAGCCGTCGAAGAACACAGCAGAGCAATGAGCCACATCCAGAAAACCGCTCCTGCGCCTCCGGTCGAAATAGCTGCCACAACACCGACCAGATTTCCCATTCCCACTCTGGTAGCTGTCGATACAAATAATGCCTGCAGCCCGGAAATCGCCCCTTTCTGTGATACATTTTTCTTTTCCACCACAAGCCTTAGCATTTCCGGAAACAAGCGGAACGGCAGAAATCTTGTTCGGATCGTAAAATATATTCCTGAAGGAACCAGTATCAGCACAAGAAGGGAAAGCCCTACTAAACTGCCGCCGGGCAGCGGAACTGTAATCAGGTCTCCCCAGAGCAGATCATATACAGAATAAAAAACAGTTACAAAAAAATCTCCGATCGAATGGACAGCGGCCATGTTATAAATCCTCCTATGTTTTACTTACTTATCCTCGTGAACTAATGTCATCACTTATAACCTCTCAGCAGAAACAGCTTTTCATCTCCTGATAAAGATCATACAGCCTGCAAAACTATCTGTGATATAGCTTCATTATATAGGAAGAATCAGCATCTGTAAAATTAATAGAAACGATATTATATATCGAAATATTAGATCATGAAACAGTACACATATATTGCTTAAGCCAATCAAATTAATGATATTTATATCTTGTTTTTATTATGGATACCCGGACGCCGGGTGAGGGGAGCAGGCCCGTCTTCTGGAGACGTTGGAAGAATGCTTAGAAGCCCTTGGCATTCTGTTCGATACACAGGCGGCGAAGCCGCAGCGGCACCTTTAGCTTCCGGCCT
>CANDMV010000143.1 GCA_947385875.1 uncultured Eubacterium sp.
AATTATAATAAAGAAGCAGGTATTCAGACTGCTAATTTTACAACAAGAAATAGGAATATGGCAGCAGATTTTTCAAATCTGGCAAATGATGCTGCTAAGAAAGATGGAACTGTAATACACCGCAAAAGCAGCAGAGGAGACGATTATTACGGAGTGCTTAGAGGCTCAAGTGCAGCAGGTGTAGAAGGAATCTTAGTGGAACACGCTTTTCATGCTACACAGATTGTCAGAAAGCGTGCTTCATCTTCCTCTGATTTATATGAAAGCTGGGCTGAATGTGATGCATATGGCGTTGCTTATGGATTTGGATTTACAGATTCGCAGGATATGAATTTAGAGCCTTAGATTAATATAAATAGCAGTGATTCTTTAAACTTTTCACAAATGTCATGTAAAGAATATTGCTCGATAAGAGAATTTGTGTTATATTTTCAATAAGGGAAACCGAGAAGCTAAAGGTAGCTTTACCCCTCTTTTTTATTCGGAGGGTTCATACAGCCCTCCATATATCATGCCCGTTGGGTACGAAAGAAAGGAGGGCGATACAATGATGACATATTCTGAATTTTTTCAGTTTTGTTTACTTATTGTGCCCCTTGCAAATTTGTTTTAACAGATTTACAAGGACAAAAGAAAATAGCCGCCAACTACTACCAATAGTGACGGCTGATGCTGTAAAGCATTAAGCAAGAAGTTTTTGTACGTTCTTTTTTATAGCAATAGCCGGGTATCTTCCCGGCTATTTTGTAATTACAAGTTCTAATATTATTTTGCTGCATCAATACGTACCAACGCCTTTTTCAGCGCAATCTCCGCACGCTTTACATCCAGACCTGCTTCCTTCAGCTTCAGCCGTCGCTCTGCGCGCATCTTTGCTTCTTCTGCACGATTTTTGTCGATTTCATCCGGCCACTCTGCGATTTCAGCAAGAAGTGTTACTTTATCACCTAAGATTTCCACAAATCCGGAATGCACTGCTGCCTTTTTCACCCCGGAATCTTCTGTAATCGTAACAACACCCGGAGCCAAAACGGCTGTCAGCGGTATATGATTTTTATACACACCGATATCGCCTTCTGTCGTTGTAAATTCGATCATAAAAGCATCACCGGTATACAATATACGCTCTGGCGTAATGATCTCTACTTTAAATAATCTATTTGCATCTGCCATAACGTCACCCCTTACTTCATACGGGCACGTACATCATCAATAGTTCCTGCACTTAAGAAATGACCTTCTGGTACGTCATCATGCTTACCTTCTAAGATCTCACGAAAACCACGGATTGTCTCTGCAACAGGGACATATTTTCCGTCCATACCAGTAAACTGTGTTGCTACAAAGAACGGCTGAGACAAGAATCTTTGTATCTTTCTGGCACGGTTAACAACCAGCTTGTCATCTTCTGATAATTCGTCCATACCAAGAATCGCGATAATATCCTGCAGCTCTTTATATTTCTGTAAAATCTCCTGTACTCCGCGGGCAGTATCAAAATGCTCCTGTCCTACGATACGAGGATCAAGAATTCTGGAAGTAGAAGCCAGCGGATCTACTGCCGGATAAATACCAAGCTCTGCAATCGAACGCTCCAATACTGTCGTAGCATCCAGATGAGCAAACGTCGTAGCAGGCGCCGGGTCAGTCAAGTCATCGGCAGGCACATAGACAGCCTGCACAGACGTAATAGATCCGTTCTTTGTAGAAGTAATACGCTCCTGCAGCGCACCCATCTCTGTCTGCAGCGTAGGCTGATAACCTACCGCCGACGGCATACGTCCTAACAGTGCAGACACCTCAGAGCCTGCCTGTGTGAAACGGAAGATATTATCAATAAACAGCAGCACATCCTTTCCGCCTTTATCACGGAAATATTCTGCCATTGTCAGTCCTGATAACGCAACACGCATTCTGGCTCCCGGCGGCTCGTTCATCTGACCGAACACCATCGTTGTCTTATCAATAACGCCGGATTCCTTCATTTCATAATAAAGGTCATTTCCCTCACGGGTTCTTTCTCCTACGCCAGTAAATACAGAATATCCGCCGTGCTCTGTCGCAATATTATGAATCAATTCCTGAATTAAAACGGTCTTGCCTACGCCGGCACCGCCAAACAGACCGATCTTACCACCTTTTTGGTATGGGCAGAGAAGATCTACGACTTTTATACCTGTCTCAAGTATTTCCGCAGAAGTAGACTGTTCCTCGAAGGTAGGCGCTTTTCTGTGAATTGGGCTGTATTCAACGCCTGTTGGAGGTTCTATTTCATCAATCGGCTCTCCTAAGACATTGAACATACGGCCTAATGTATTCTCACCAACCGGAACACTGATTGACGCACCTGTTGCTGCAGCATCCATGCCGCGCACAAGCCCGTCCGTAGGTCCCATGGCAATACATCTAACGGTATCATCTCCCAGATGCTGTGCTACCTCGACCACAAGCCTGCTTCCATCTTTACGCTTGATTTCAATGGCTTCGTTGATCTCCGGCAGCTGTCCTATATATTTAATATCTAGGACAGCTCCAACAATCTGAGTGATTTTCCCTATATTCGCTTCTGCCATTTTTTTCTATCACTCCTTTTTCTCAAATTCATAATTATTGAAAAAAGCACTTTTTTTCGATAATACACAATTATGGTAAGTTGAATTTCTTTCCATAATAATCCTGTTTATTGAAAAAATGCATTTCTTTTCAATAACATTGCAATCTTAATCTATACTCACAGCTGCTTCATCTGTTATTTTCCAGATTAACAACTACCAAATGAAAATTGAGTAAAATGATTAGCTGATTGCCTCCGCACCTGCAATTATCTCGGTCAGCTCCTGTGTAATGGAACCCTGACGGGCACGGTTGTATTTCAAAGACAAATCACTTATCATGTCTTCCGCATTACTTGTTGCAGAATCCATCGCCTGCATTCTGGCACCATTTTCGCTGGCGACTGCTTCTATCAGCGCACCATAAAAAATGCTTGTCACATATTTTGGAATAATCATATTCAGAGCTTCGCTTTCATTCGGCTCATAGTTCATGATCAGATTTCTATCTGCTGCCTCAATCTCTGCCTCTGAAAATTCTACCGGAAGCATCTTCATTAAAGTAGGCACATGGACAACTGTATTTTTAAAGTGTGTATAGGCCAGATAAATCTGACCAATCTTTCCTTCCGTAAAGTCTTTTAAGACTTTATCACAGATTTCCATAGCGTCTTT
The DNA here is from genome assembly GCA_947385875.1 of uncultured Eubacterium sp. GTDB lineage: Bacteria > Bacillota > Clostridia > Lachnospirales > Lachnospiraceae > Eubacterium_J. The sequence continues at coordinate 3,228 of CANDMV010000143.1, forward strand.
ATAGGTAGGACTCTCCATAACATCCGACACATCTAAGGCAACCTTATATCCTCTTCGTTCCAACGTCTCCCGTCCTTTTGTTCCAATCGTATACAGCTGTATTTTATCTGCTGGAAGTCCGCTGTTTTGCACAAGCTTGGTAATATTGGAATTATATCCGCCTGCCAGTCCACGATTTGATGTAATGACTACTACTGCGATCTTGTCCGAGCCATTGTCCTTCAGATACGGATGATCCATATTGCCAGATCTTGCAAGAATGGATGTGACAGTACGGTACATATATTGAAAATATGGATCCGTCTGTTCTGCATGTGTCTTTGCTTTCTGTAATTTAACGGTAGAAACTAATTTCATGGCTTTTGTGATTTGCTGCGTACTCTGTATGCTGCTTTTTCTTCTTTTTATGTCTCTCATTGAGGCCATAATCTGTCACCGCCTTCTTTTTGTTCTACCGGAATGACTTCTTGCATTCATCAATAGCCTGAATTAATTTTTTCTCAACATCTTCTTCTAATACTTTCGTAGTCCTGATAGATTCTGGAATCTCAGGATACTTTGTATCAATAAATTCAAACAGCTCGCTTTCAAAACGGAGCACGTCTTCTGTTGGAATATCCAGAAGATATTTTTTCGTTGCCGCATAAATTATAATTACCTGTTTTTCAACTGGCATCGGCTGGTACTGCGGCTGCTTTAAGATCTCCTTAATTCTTTCGCCCTGTTCCAGCTTTTCCTTTGTATCAGCATCCAGTTCAGAACCAAACTGTGAAAACGCTGCCAGCTCACGATACTGTGCCAATTCCACACGGATAGGAGCAGCAATCTTTTTGATCGCCTTAATCTGTGCAGCTCCTCCTACTCTGGATACTGATAATCCTGCATTAATAGCAGGTCTGAATCCTGAGTTAAACATCTCTGTCTCTAGATAAATCTGTCCATCTGTAATGGAAATAACATTCGTAGGAATGTAAGCAGATACATCACCCGCCTGTGTTTCGATAATAGGAAGCGCAGTCAGGGAGCCGCCGCCCAGATTATCTGATAATTTTGCTGCACGCTCTAACAGTCTGGAATGTAGATAGAATACGTCTCCAGGGTAAGCCTCACGTCCTGGCGGCCTGCGGAGGAGCAGAGAGAGTGTACGGTATGCAGTAGCATGTTTGCTCAAGTCATCGTATACTACGAGGACATCACCGCCATTTTCCATCCATTCTTCTCCAATCGCGCATCCTGAATATGGCGCAATATACTGTAATGGCGCAAGCTCACTGGCTGTAGCAGCTACTACAGTCGTATATGCCATAGCGCCAAATTCTTCTAGCGTCTTTACTATCGAAGCTACGGTAGAAGCTTTCTGGCCAATCGCTACGTAAATACATTTTACACCCTGGCCTTTTTGATTTATGATTGTATCAATCGTAATCGCCGTCTTACCTGTCTGCCTGTCTCCGATAATCAGCTCACGCTGTCCACGGCCAATCGGCACCATAGAATCAATAGCCTTGATTCCAGTCTGTAACGGCGTATCTACGGATTTTCTGGAAATAACGCCAGATGCAACTCTTTCAATCTGACGGTATTTATCTGTCTTAATTGGTCCTTTGCCATCAATAGGCTGTCCTAATGCATTCACAACACGGCCAATCATAGCATCCCCTACTGGAACTTCAACCACCCTTCCGGTAGTCTTAACAGTATCCCCTTCATTGATACTTTTCTGGTCACCGAGCAGTACGGCACCTACATTATCTTCTTCGAGGTTCAACACCATTCCATATACTTCACCTGGGAATTCCAATAGCTCGCCCTGCATCGCATTTTCAAGACCATGTATACGCGCAATGCCGTCTGCCACCTGAATAACGGTTCCAACGTCTGCTACTTCCAGCTCTGCAGCGTATCTTTTGATCTGCTCTTTGATGACGGAACTAATCTCCTCTGGTTTTAAATTCATGAACAATAGTCACCTACTTTCACTGTTTTTGCCATATTGCTACGGCATCTGTAACTTTGCTTTCGATAATTCGGAAGTCAGTCTGGCCAGCTTGCTCTTTACGCTGCCGTCCACTACTCTGTCTCCGATTCGAATAACGACTCCGCCTATTAAAGATGGATCTATATCATAGATTAAGTCAAACTGCACGTAATCTGTCGTCTCAAGCAGTTTCCTGCGGACAGAATCTTTCTGCGCCAAAGACAGCTCCATAGCAGAAGTAATATATGCAGTCCCGATCTTCTTATGCTCTTTGACCTGTGCAATAAAATACTTTAATACACCATCAAACTCATTAAAATGGCCCTTCGCAATAATCATCACCATTAATCCGATCATTTCCCGTGAAGCACGATCCCTGAAGACATCCTCTACGATTTTTTGCTTTTCTTCTATCACGATTTTTGGATGATTCATCATCTTTGCCAGATCTTCATTCTTCTGAACAATTTTCAGCAGCTGCTTTGCTTCCCCATACAGCTCATCGATTTGATTGGATTCTAAAGCCAGCTCAAACAATGCATCTCCATAAGTCTTAGATACTAGCTTTGCCATGTCGAATCACCCATTTCTTTCAATGTCTCTTCTACAAGCGTATTCTGAACTGTTGTATCAATAGACGCTGCTACAACTTTTGCAGCCATCAAAGATGCTACTGCAATCATCTCCTGCTTCATCTCATCCATCGCACGGCTCTTTTCAAGCCTTGCTTCTTCGTTTGCACGCTGAATAATACGGGCAGCTTCCTGCTTTGCATCATCAATAATATGTGCTTCATTTTTTAATGCCTTCTGACGTGCTTCGCTTAAGATCGCTTCTGCTTCTTTATCTACATTTTTTAGCTTAGCTTCATATTCTGCTTTCATGGCAGCAGCATGATCTTTATCCGACTTTGCAGTGTCAAGATCCCCCTGAATCTTTCTCTGCCTGTCATAAAGCATCTTTCTGACAGGATTCAGCAGCAGGTAAGACATTGCTAAAAACAGCACGAATATGGCAATCGCCATCAGTACAGCATCATTCAGCAACTGAAAATCAAGATTAAATAGTCTTTCCATGTTTGCTCAGTTCAGCCTCCTTTCCGTCTTATTTCATAATGAAAACGCAGACACGCGTTTTTGATTTTAGATTAACGGCTGTACGAAAAGCAGAAGCATAGCAACCAACAGACCATACAGACCTGTCGTCTCTGCTACGGCCTGTCCTAATAACATGGTAGACATAATATCTGATTTAGCTCCCGGATTACGTCCTACTGCAGCTGCACCGTGTCCGGCAGCAATACCCTGGCCGATACCAGGTCCGATACCGGCAATAACTGCCAGACCTGCGCCGATTGCTGAGCATGCTAAAATTAAGTCCTGTCCTGTGATATTCATAATGATTTCCTCCTAAAATTTTTTACCTTGAAATTCCCTAGGTTTGTAATGAAAATACAAAATGATTTATTCTGCTTCACACTGCTGGCTGACATAAGTCATCGTCAGCATACAGAATACATACGTCTGAATTGCTCCTGAAAACAAATCAAAGTATACATGAAGAGCTGCCGGCCAGATAATAGCCACTTTTGACAGCAGTCCATAAACTAATGCCATCATAACTGTTCCTGACAATACGTTTGCGAACAAACGCAGAGACAGGGAAATCGGAACCGCAATTTCACTGATTAAGTTAATCGGGAACCAGATTGGAAGCCATGGTGGTAATGGCGAACACATATCTGCCCAGATTTTGCTTGGTTTATTGTACTTAAACTGGCAGAAATGTATCATACAGAATGTAATGAGTCCCAGTGCAAGTGTAGTGCCATAATCTGCCGTCGGCGGCCTTAAGCCAAACAGACCGGATATATTGCTGACAAGGATAAACATGAAGATCGTACTGATATAATTTACAAACTTCGGCGCACTCTTTCCCATCGTACCTTCTACGACACCATCCAGCATACTGACAATCAACTCTAAAATATTTTGGAATGTATCCGGTACCTCCGTCGCATGACGCATCTTAATATTTGCTGCGAGGGCAAAGCCTATCAAAAGCAGCATAACAATGAGTATGCACACATGAGATGTAGTAATCCAGACTTCATGTCCGAATAATTCATAAGAAAACAAACCATGTATCATAAAGTCAATGTTATCAGCACCAGAAGACATTATGATTGCATTTGTCACATTTTCACCTCCCTTTCATAATATTAGTTTTGTCCGAAGACACACCACCTTTTCCTTTAGTTTTTAAAAGAAGTTTGTGTAAAGCCGGCTGTAGATAAGCCGATATCTTTAAACCCATAACACCTAAAAAAAGTGTTACCAGGTTACCAAGATCAAAATACATCGTAACTGCAAAAACAGCTGCCACTGCTGCATAACGCAGAATTCCTTTTGCTATAATCCATGTTCTGACCTTTTCCGGATTGGGTGCATCAATCGTCTCTGCAATAATTAGAGCAATATGATATGCCATACCCATAGCTGTCAGAATTCCTATCCAAAGTCCACTGCTGTAACGCAGCTTATCTTCTACAAACCACACTCCAGTCAGCTGTATAAATATCCCATATAATAAAATACCAATTAACAGCCCAGGAAGTGCACTATTTAATCTTCTGAACATCTTTTTGTCTTAATTCCCTTCGAATTTACGTTGATAAAAATCGATTACAATTCATATTACTCAATCCTTCTGATCATGATCCTGATATATTTTTTTAGCCATAATAAACACATTGCGGAAACCTGCAAGCGCTCCGGCCATAAAAAGAGGAACCGTCACAATCGGTACATCGAATTTATCACCCAGCCAGACCCCAAATAAAGTACACATTATAATTGGAACCAACATATTTATGCCAAACTGCATAACCATTGTTAATGCCTGAAATACACTTCTTTTCTGTTTCATCTAATCTGCAGAATTCCCCTTTCTATGATTACTGAAAAAAGTTCTTTTTTTTCAATAATATATGATCATTTAAAAAAGTTCTTTTTTTTCAATAATATATGATCATTTAAAAAAGCTCTTTTTTTCAATAATATACAAAAGTGCACAAAGACACTAAGTACATTATAACACGAAAGTATAAATTGTCTATAAATTTTTGACAAATATTAACACTTTCTTAATCCCACCGTTAGTATACACAATTATAAAGTTAAATTTCTGACAATTAAGAAAAACATGCTGCATTATGAGTTATTCCCAAAATGCACCATGTCTATTCTATTACCCATTTAATAAAGCTGCCAGCTTTTTTACTGATTTGCTTAGTGTTTCATAACAAATCCCATAAGCCTGCAGTGTACCGCCATATGGATTCATAATTTCCAGCTCATCTCCAACCAACTCTGTAAGCACCTGAACATTTTGTGGAATCACATTCTTAAACATATCCAGGATCTTCTGCTTATCGCCGCTCTCCATAACGACAATCAGTGTATCCTGCGCAAAATCACCTTCATCTAATTGACTCGACATATAATTTTCCAATGTAATTCCATTACTAATTAAAACTGCCTCTGCTTTTTGATTCAAAGGCTCTGGAAACAGCACTACAATGCCGCGTGCCTGAATATCAATCGGCTGTTTCATTGTATATTCTTTTAACAGCTCAGCTGCCATTGGCGCCCGGCTGTTTCCCGCATTATCTGCAAAAATAATTTTCTTATATGTATTCATAGTTCCACCCCGATTATATAGCCTTGACGACCTGATGTCCAGCTGCTTTCAGCAGCCGATTTATGACCGCCTGCCCTATCTGCAGCGTTGTAAAGCTTTCTAAAAAATATTATCTTCATCAGACTCACCAAACCTTTTTAGTATCTTATACAGATTCTGAGCAGCTGCCTCTTCCTGCTGTCGTTCCCCAATATACAATACCATGCCCTGCTCATAATTTCCAACAGTTTCTATAGTTCCTATAATATCTACTTTTTTCTGACTAAATATGCTTTCTCGTCAGTTCTTTCATATTTTCAGCTGTCTGAACAGCTGTGCTTTCACCCTCTATGCCTTTTGAATCTTTTGCATTGTCTGAATCTCCTATTGAACTGCCTTTATATCTTTTGCATCGTCTGAATCTCCTACTGAACTGCTTTTGTATCTTTTTCAAGATATGTAAATACTCCCTGACAGATTGCATCCACAATTTTCTGCTGATAGTTTTCATCAGACAGCTTTGCTGCCTCATCAGGATTGCTTAAAAATCCACATTCTACAATTACTATTACTGATGATGTTCTCTTCAACAAATAATAACTATCATTCGGCTTTGCCTCTCTGTGATTTTCAGGATCTGCCTGCTTTATCAGAGTCTCCTGGATAATTTCCGCCAGCTTCTGACTCTCTGTGGAATTCGTATAGTAAAATACCTGAGCTCCTTTAATCTCTGGGCTTGTATAACTATTTTGATGTATGCTGATCGTTATTAACGGCTTTTTTTCATTAATTAAATCACATCGTCTCTGTAGATCCTGCGCTTTTTTATTGCTTGCATCTTCATCATACAGCCCTTTGTCATCCTCTCGCGTCATAATAATCGATATTCCCTGCTTTTCTAAAGTCTCTTTCAATTTTAACGCAATCTGCAGGTTGATATCCTTTTCTAATTCTCCATTTACACCGACTTTACCAGAATCAAACCCTCCATGTCCAACATCAATCACAATGCAGTCCCTCTGTTCCTTTACCTGACGACCTGTGACATAAACAGCACTCGTTTTTGCCAGTATACAGGCACAGATTAAAATCACAACTGACATAATTAATTCTAATCTCTGTTTCAACTTCTCTGCCTCCAGAGTGTTTTATTATTATAATATGTTAAAAACTTAGAATCAATTACTATCAATTATTTTACATTTTCTGCATTTTATAAACAATACGCATACCGTCTTGAAAAAATAGTATTCTTTGAATAAAAAATATATCTCTATATTCCAGACTGTATTATTCTCCTATACAAATATTCAGTATAATCCCTCTAAATATCGAATGAATTTTTTAATTAATATATTTTATAATTGTATTCCAGACTGCGCTGTCCTCTAGTCCCAGCTTCCAGAATGATGCTCCTGCAAATCCGTGGGAATCCATTACTTTCAGCTTCTCTTCTATTGATTTTATATCTTCAAACCATATTTTATATGTGACACCGCCGTTTTCATATTCTGTATAATACTGCCCCATGTCCTCAAGCCATGTCTTTTCCGCTCCGTTTACTTCCATAAGACGCTGCGCTGACTGCATACCGACTGCTTCACTGGACAACTCATATGGAACATAATCCTCAGAAGCAGATTCTACGTCGTCCCCGCTGCTGTCTTTTGGTGTTTCTGACCAGACTCTCGTAAAAAACGGCATTCCAAGAATTACCTGCTCAGCAGGTACGCCTTCTGCCAGTATATCATCCGCACCCTTTGTAACAAAACCTATCGATGCTACAGAACCGCTTTCTTTTGAACCTGCATAATGCTCATCATATGCCATGACAATTACATAATCCGCAAACACGGCCTGTTCCTGTCTGTCATAAAACTTAGTATATTCAGATGACACATAATTATCAACTGATAGTACAATGCCATTTCCATCGCATTTTAATGACAACTCACGGATAAACTGTATAAAGCTTTCTCCAACTGCTGATTCCAAAGCTTCAAAATCCACATTAATTCCATCTAAATCATACTGGATTGCCGCTGCAATAATCTGGTTCTCTAAATTTTCCCGTTTTGATGTATGCGTCAAAACCTCTGTCGTACTTACTTCACTATTTTCCAGATTACTAACCAATCCCCAGACTTCCACTCCCTGACTATGGCAATAGTTTACATAATCTGTGCTGGCAAGATTTGCGATATTTCCATCATTATCATTAAGATAAAACCAGGTTGGAGAAATGACATTGAGTCCCTTAGTATTCTGTATTACATTTGCAATCGAATTATTTGCATCTGGAACTGTCACCTGATGCCAAGCCATATTAATCTCATAGTCTCTAATCTGATGGGTAAATGTATCTTCTGTAAAATCGCTGCTCTCTGTTTCTTCCGTTTCCGCACCCAGACGCTTACTCTGAATATATCCAATCAAACCATCCTTCGTTGCTACTTTTGTCCACTCATCCAAGACTTCCAGTTTTTCCAGAGTCTCTCCTTTTTCAACTTCGCGCAAAATATTACTTTTCACACTGTCTTCAACACGAATCTGCGTTTTTCTCTTAACAGCTGCATTTTTAACCGTTCCCCACTGCGTTTTCAATAGAACACGATTCGGTTCATTATAGTATTCATAATTCAGATTTGTATATTCTGACACAAAATTTAATGCAATATAAGTCTGATCTTTATTAATCAACACAATTTTATAAGGCTTGTTGTCTTTTTTTCTACCTATATAATATTTTGAACTGTCTGCAGAAGCTTTGATAACATTAGATGATGTCGTATACAGCAATACGTTCTCATTCGCATCCCAGTAAAATCGATCATTCAGCTGATCATGCACAAAATCAAAATCCAGATAAACCTCACTGTCTACAAGCAATGCTTTTTCTTCTATTATATTATGGTTCAATTCGATTGCAGCCTCATCCTCTGAAGCAACTCCAAAATAAGTCTCTAAATCTTGCTCTTGTGTGCTAGGCAGTAACTGCTTGATCTTTCTGCCGGCAATGATGCCGACCAATATAATAAAGATCAGTACTAAAACGGCTAAAACGGGTACCATTTGTTTCTTCATTGCTTTTCCTCCTGTGTCCATGACTCGAACAGTTCAGACAAGCTGACCTGCTTTATATGACCCTCGTTCTTATAGTCTTTTTTATTATAGCTTGTTATGAGCTATTTTACAAGAAACAATATCAATCATAATCATATTTAGGTTACAGTTCAGCCTTCGGCTTTACTGTAACGGAATCCGGCTCATTGAAAGTTCGCCTTTGGCGAAGAGCCGGATTCCCTCTCCCAACTGTTTATGACAGGCATTATATGAAAGATCCTGTCTGTCACGGCTGTATCAGACTATTGATCTCTGGTAAGCGTTCACAGTTAAAAATTGCCGGCATATATTTCGTTTTCATTTTTAGGCTTATCAAAAACAGCCGGGTGAGGGGAGCTGTCCCGTCTTCCTGTGACGTTGGAAGAATGCTTAGAAGCCCTTAGTATTCTGTTCGATAAACAGGCGGCGCAGCCGCAGCGGCACCTTTAGCTTCCGGCCTTAGGCCGGGGCGGACTAGGTGCCGCGACCGTACGGTGCCGCAGCGTAAACACAGAATGCTTAGGGATTCTTAGCATTCTGGAAAAGTCACAGGAA
>CANDMV010000144.1 GCA_947385875.1 uncultured Eubacterium sp.
AGTTTTATTTTCGTAGCAAGGTGCATAACTAAAATTTATGTGCGAAGTTTGAGTTTGATTATATGAAAGAGAGAATGGGTACTTGCAGAAAAATATATCATGAGTTTTATGCGGCATTTTATGCCTGATAGTATCAAAGAGAGAGGATGTATAGCAGAGTATATAACGGATGCGGTATTTTATAGTTCATTTTAGAAATGTGACAGAGCGAAGACGTATGGTGAAAAATATGATGAGTTTCATGCGGCATTTTATATCTGATCTTATCAATGATATTTTGTTTGCACTGCTATATGTACGCAGCGGAATACGAAAACGTGATAAAAAGGCAGAGGGCGTATTGATTCTCAGGTTTTCGCATATTGGTGATTTTGTAGTATGGCTGGATGCGGCAAAAGAATTTAGAAATATATATCCTGATGAAAAGATAACTTTTTTATGTGATAAGTATAAGGATATAAAAATGCTTGCTGAAAAAATGGGATATTTTGATGAAGTCATCGTATTGGAAACACGCGGGTATCGTCGGCTGAAAAGTATCCGGCAGATGATGAAACGAACCTATCGCGTGGTGATCAACGCAGATCTTTCGAGAACAATTCTGTCAGACAATTTTGTAATGTCAGTCAGGGCAGATGAGAGAATTGCGGCGAAGACAGATTATACCAGAATCAGCAGAAAAAGAGCGCGTATTTCAGATAAGATTTATGATCGGATTATTCCATGTGACGGAATAAATACAATGGAATTAATTAGAAATGCGCAGTTTATCAGGGGATTATCAAAAAACAAGAGATTTCAAGCAGGCCTGCCGGTGATACCGAAATTATTATCCAAGGATGTTATGAAAGAGCATAATTATTTTGCAATATGTCCGGGCGGAGAGACACCGCTGAAATATTGGAATGAGGAAAAATATGCGGAGGTTATCAATTATATTTTTGAAAAAGACTGGAACATAAAATGTGTTGCAATCGGGGTAAGGAAAGAAATAAATGAACTCCGCAAAATACGGAATCATGTAGTGCACAAAGAACGGATAATCTCAATGCTCGGCAGGACAGACCTTCTGGAATATATAGAAATCTTGAGAAAAGCGCGCTGGTTGATTACAAATGATACGAGTGCAGCCCATATCGCGGGAGCTGTGGGAACCCCATCGGCGGCTGTGGCGGTCAGCTGGGATATAGGCAGATTTTATCCTTATCAAGTGGAAAAAAATATGTCAGACTGTATGCTGCCTGTGGGGATACATGCGGGGCTGAGCTGTGCCGGATGTGGTGAATATGGAATAGATATAGAGCATCCTAAATGCTATGAGAATTACAGGGTAAGATGTGTGAATCGAGTGGAGGCAGGCCAGATGATCTGCGTTGTAAATCGTTTTATGGAAAGACAGGAAAGAATAGAGCAGACCAGATGATATGTGTTGCAAATTGTTTTATGAGAAGACAGAAAAGAATGGACTGTCCAGATGATATGTGTTGTGAATCGTTTTATGGAAAGGTAAAAAATGAACAGCAGAAGATTAGACCGGATAAAGTATATAGGGCAAAGGGTAATTGACAGAACAAAGGATTCTTATTTTAATTTTACACATGCGCATTTAATTAGAAACATGGTAACTGTATCAGAACTGGATTTGGTAAAGCGGGAACCTTGTGATAAAGGCCTGATACTGATTGCGTTTTATCCAACCGGCGGGTTTGGAGATTATATTATAAGCTCGAAGCTGCTGGATGAATTATTATTGTCAGTTCCATGCAGAATAGATGTTTACTGTGAAAATATGCTGTTTGGGCAGGCAGTTTATGGCGCAAGGCCGGGTGTGCAGGTACTGCCATATGACAGCATGTATGGAAATAGGATGATGTATGATCTGATACTTTGGGTAGAGCATTTTATACATGTGCTGAGTTGGAATGCATATCGTGCAGCTAAAATCTGTCCCGAATTTGCAGATAAAATCCGCATTCTGGGAAAAAGCATAAAAAACATCCGCCCGGAGATTGAACAGCAGTGGTTTCGAGAAGCAATGCATTTTCGCCGCTGCCAGCTGCTGGGCATAAACCGTTGGACAGAACTGCGGCATGGATCAGTCTTTCAGATACCGGATCAGTATTCTTATATAGATTTAAAAACACAGTGCTTGAGCAGGATTCGAGAGCTGAATCTGCTGGACTGTCGCTATATTACAATTAACAGAGGTTCAGATGGCATGGGAAGGACGACTGTGCAGACAAAAGTATGGCCTAAGGAGCATTATGAAAGATTGGTTAGTTTATTTAAAAAGAAATATCGTGCTATTAAGGTGATTCAGCTGGGTACAGCAAATAATGTCAGAATTTCCGGTGCGGATGGTTATATGCTTGGTGAAAGCATGGAAGTAACAAAGTGGGTGCTTCGCGGCTCTATGCTGCATATTGACTGTGAGGGAGGGCTGGTGCATCTGGCAGCGCAGCTGGCTGTCACATGTATCGTGCTTTTTGGGCCGACTCCGGCACATATGTATGCCTATCCGGCGAATATAAATCTGGTGTCGCATAAATGCTCGAATTGCATGGGGACTCATCCAGACTGGGCCTTTTCATGCTATAAGGGTTTTAAAGATCCTGAATGTATGTATTCCCTGACTGCCGATCATGTCATGTCACATATAGAAAATTTTATGAATGAAAAGGGCAGACAAAGAGAAAAAGAAATTACTCAGATCGACATTCAAATAGATTCAGAAAATCAAAAACATTTTGATTTATTAGAAATATATAAAAAATGCAGAAGCAAAAATCAGCAGCTGACAATCAGTAAAAAATATAAAAGGCTGTATACAAAAGTGCTGGAGCAGACTGAAAATAGCATCAGTCCGATGAAAGTAGCAGTCGTAGATGCTAGCAGGGATTTTATTGGATGGTATTTAGCCGAGCTGGGATTGTCTGTTACAGAATTTGATCAAAGCTATGGATATAGCGGAAAAAAGGGAGATATCAGCTTTAACAAATTTACGAAATGCTGTATCGATCATGGAATGGATATGCGTCTGGGAGATGAATACAATCTTCCTTATGCGTCGGAGAGCTTTGATTTCGTTGTACAGCTGGCCGGCAGCAAAGCAGACCGGACAGATCAGCGAGAGGTAAGGCGTATATTGAAAAATTGTGGAATTTTAATTACCTTTCACAGTTCAGGAATGTGCATAAATGGCACATGCAGCCGTTAAACTGTGGATAGTAACGAGTTTTAATTTTTGTAATAAATGTATGGAGCAGGATATGAAGTTGTTGGTTTTAAGATGGAAGGGTTTTTATAAATATAGGAATCTTTTTAAGCAGCTGGTGTTTCGGGATATTAAGCTGAAATACCGAAGGAGCATACTGGGATATTTATGGAGCGTATTAAATCCGCTTTTTGTGATGCTGATTATGGTGATTGTATTTTCCAGTATTTTTCGTTCGGATGTAGAAAATTTTCCGCTGTATTTATTAAGTGGACAGATTCTGTTTAATTACATGAATGAAGCCACGAATGGAGCGATCCAGTCTGTTATGGGTGCAGGCGGTCTGTTAAAAAAGATATATGTTCCCAAATATATTTTTACAGTATCCAAAGTGACGAGCACTCTTATCACAATGATTTTGTCCCTGCTGGCGCTGCTGATCGTTGCGGCTGCTACACAGGCTCCTGTTTCATGGAAATATATTTTGATTATTTTGCCGATTGCTGAATTATATATTTTTTGTCTGGGGCTTGGACTATTTCTTGCACAGGCAGCGGTTTTTTTCAGGGATATTCAATATATCTATAGTGTTGTACTGACGGGATGGATGTATCTGACGCCGATTTTTTACCCGATTACAATGCTGCCGGATACACTTAGGTTTGTGATTACCAGGCTAAATCCTATGTATTATTATATCGAGCAGTTTCGGCAGATTGTAATGTATGGGATGCTGCCGAATTGGAAGCTGATGTGCTATGGACTGATGATTGGAGCAGCCGCGGTTGTGATTGGTATATACAGTTTCCAGAATAATCAAGACAAATTTATATTATATGTATAGGCGGAGGCAGGTATGGCTCAGGAAACGGTGGTAAAGATCGAACAGGCAACCGTGCGGTTTAATCTGGCACAAGAGAAAGTGGATAATTTAAAAGAATATGTAGTAAGGCTTTTGAAGCATGAGCTGCTATTCCAAGAATTTTTAGCTCTAAAAGATGTATCTTTTGAGGTAAAAAAAGGAGAATCATGGGGATTGATCGGGCATAATGGAGCCGGAAAATCTACGATGCTCAAGCTGATCTGCGGAATACTGAAGCCTTATAAGGGAACGGTGGAAGTCAGAGGTGTAATTTCTCCGCTGATAGAACTGGGAGCCGGGTTTGATATGGAATTGACAGCGCGGGAAAATATCCATTTGAATGGCGCTGTATTGGGAAACTCTGAAAAATTTATGAATGAACACTTCGATGAAATCGTTGATTTTGCGGAGGTGAGGAAGTTTCTGGATGTTCCGATAAAAAATTATTCATCCGGCATGATTGCCCGGTTAGGGTTCGCAATAGCTACGATCGTAAAGCCGGATATTTTAATTGTAGATGAGGTATTGTCTGTTGGAGACTTGTCCTTTCAAAAGAAATGTGAAAAACGTATGCGTCATATGCGGGCGGATGGAGCGACATTATTGTATGTATCTCATTCCATTGAAAGTGTAAGAAAACTTTGTAAAAAAGTAGTCTGGCTGGAACATGGAATGGTGCAGATGCAGGGAGATGTGGATGAGGTCTGCAATGCATATATGGAAACCATGTAATCATTTGCATAGCTCTTTTGCATTTAGGCTCATTGCAAAAATTTGCATAGGTCTTAGCATTTACTAGTGGTCTTAGCATTTAGGTTCAGAAAAAAAATCCCGTTGCTGAAGGGAATGACAACTGGGTTTTCATAATAGTAAAGACACTATTACATGCAAGTGGTTAAGAAGGGAAAATGAAAATGAAAAAAGAAATAGAACAGGTGATAGATCATAAGAAAGATCTTTTGGATCTGCTGGGACAGACGGGTTATCTGGATGCCCTTGAGCAGGTGACGCAGATAATGGTGGAATGCATAAGCGCAGGAAACAAAATTATTCTTGCGGGCAACGGCGGAAGCGCTGCTGATGCACAGCATTTTGCAGGTGAAATTGTAGGGAGGTTTATGATGGAAAGAAAAGCACTGCCGGCAGTTTCATTATGCGTAGATCCATCCGTTATGACCTGCATTGGCAATGATTATGGATTTGATTTCGTATTTGAGAGGCAGATATCCGGACTGGGAAAAGCGGGAGATATATTTGTGGCGATTTCAACGAGCGGGAACTCAGTAAATTTGATTCAGGCGGTAGAAACAGCACGAAAGATGAACATGAAAACGGTAGGCATTTTGGGCAAAACTGGAGGAAAGTTAAAAGAGCTGTGCGATTATGCGCTGGTAGTGCCATCGAATGAAACACCGCGCATTCAGGAAATACATACATTTTCTGTTCATATGCTGTGTGAACATATTGAAAAAGGAATATTTGAAAAAAGATAGAGACGAGAGAGGCTGCAGAGGTTATGAGTCCGGAAAAACAGGAAATGGTCATTAGAGAGAGTTTTGGCAGGCTGAATGTATGGATTATTGGAGATATTATGGTGGATGAGTACGTTACCGGTAAGGTAAGCAGAATATCACCGGAAGCGCCCATTCCAGTGCTGAATTATGGAGCTGTCGAGCGGATTGCCGGCGGGGCATCAAATGTAGCGCATAATGTGGCAAAGCTGGGGAGCAGGGTAACCATGCTGGGAGTATTGGGAGACGATGCGTCAGGCAGATGGCTGAAGGGGCATTTGGAAAGCCGGCAGATAAATACGGATGGCTTGATCGTAGAAGCAGACAGGGTAACGACGGTAAAACGCCGATTTGCTACGAAAAGCCAGCAGCTTTTACGTGTAGATCTGGAAAATACGGAGCCGATTACAGAATCAACGAGGAAAATGCTGTTATCCTTGATCGTAAAATCTGCAGACAATATCGACGCGGTAATCCTTTCTGATTATCAAAAAGGGGTATTGTCTTCTCCTGATTTTGTAAGACAGATTATATCAGTCTGCAAGGAGCATCAGATCGTTGTTACAATAGACTCAAAAAGTTCAAGGATTGAGGCATTTCGGAACGCAACTTTTGTGAAGCCAAATAACCTCGAATTGGAAGCGGCGGTAGGAATAAAAATTATTGATGACGAGTCATTAAACGCAGCGGGAGATAGTTATCTGAAGCAGTCGGGAGCAAATGCGCTGATTGTTACCAGAGGAGCAAAGGGAATCTCAGTATTTGAAAAAGGCAGGCCGCGTAAAGATTATCCTTCCAAGGCAGTTCAGGTATATGACGTAACAGGCGCGGGTGATACAGTCATCAGCACCGCGACACTGGGATTTGCAAGTGGAATGACATTGGAGGAAGCCGTCATTTTAGGAAATGCTGCAGCAGGAGTCGTAATCAGCAAAGTGGGTACGGTGCCGGTCACAGCAGAAGAATTGATAAGGAAGGTTTATGATTGATAAGATTGTAAGCAGAGAATGTCTGAAAAAGGAAATTAGCCGGTTAAAGTATATAGGAAAACGGATTGTATCTACAAGCGGCTGCTTCGACATCCTTCATTCCGGTCATGTGGAATATTTGGAAGAGGCAAAAAAGAGGGGCGATATTTTAGTTGTGATGCTGAATTCTGATTCGTCGGTGCAGCAGTTAAAGGGTAAAAGCAGGCCCATTGTAACGCAGATGGATCGAGCGGCTGTGATCGCAGGTCTGGCGGCAGTTGATTATGTATGTATCTTTGATGAAATTACGCCCTGCGCGTTAATAGAAGAGATTAAGCCGGATCTGGTTATTAAAGGTGGTGATTACCAGGGAGAGCATATTCCAGAAATGGATGCGGTAGCTGTGTATGGCGGAAAAGTAGCGTATGTACTGTTGGTAGAGGGACGTTCTACTACAAGTATTGTCAAAAAGATAGAGGATCAGTGTAGAGAAGATAGAAACTTAACATAAGGAAATTTAGTGTAAGAATAGATAGAGGTTCAATATTAAGAAATTTAGTGTAAGAAAAGATAGAAGCGCGGTGTGAAGAAACATAGTGCAAGAAAGCGTGACGTAAGAAAAGATAGAAGCTCAGTGTGAGGGGAGTAGAAAAATGATAATTGTGACAGGCGGAGCCGGATTCATCGGCAGCTGTATTGTAAGGGAACTAAATCAGATGGGTTATACGAATATTGTGATTGTAGACAATATTCTTAAGACGGAGAAATGGAAAAATATGCGGAACAAGGTCTATACAGAGTATATCAGCAGGACTGAGTTTCTTAACAGGCTGCCAGAGTTTGCGGGTAAGATTTCACATGTGATACATATGGGCGCGTGTTCTTCGACAACTGAGTCAGACTTTGATTTCTTGTATAAAAATAATTTCGAGTATACAAAGACAGTGTGGAAGTTTTGCGCAGATTATCACTGCTCCTTGATCTATGCGAGCAGTGCTGCAACGTATGGAGCAGGAGAATTTGGGTTTGATGACAAAATGGATATTAAAAAGCTGCAGCCATTAAATGGCTATGGCTATTCGAAGCAGCTGTTTGATCTATGGGCAGAAAAACAAGAAAAAGCTCCTGTGCAGCATGTAGGGTTTAAATTTTTTAATGTATATGGGCCGAATGAGTACTGCAAAGGCAGCATGGCGAGTGTTGTATTCCATTCGTTTCATGAGATTACTAAAACAGGAGAGATGGGAATTTTTAAATCCTATAAAGAAGGATATGAGGATGGGCAGCAGCTGAGGGATTTTGTCTATGTCAAGGATTTGTGCAAGGTGGTACGATTTATGATCGAACATCCCGCAGTTAATGGATTGTTTAATTTTGGGACGGGGAAGGCGAGAAGCTTTTATGATCTGGTAAGCGCTGTTTTTGATGCGATGGGGATGGAGAAAAGGATTCGGTTTATTGAAATGCCAGATGCGCTGCGTGAGAAGTATCAGTATTTTACGGAGGCGAAGATGGATAAGCTGAGAGAGGCTGGGTATCGGGAGGAGTTTTATTCGCTGGAGGATGGGATTAGGGATTATGTGAGAAATTATTTGGCAGAGGGGTATAAGATTTATTAAAAAATGTGGAAAAATATTTGACGGGACAAGGCTGTGATATGGATGAAAGAAATATGGCCTAAGTAGTTAGAACAGCATTAAGTTGATGAATGATAAAAAATATTTAGGGAGGAAATGACGATGGTCAGTATTAAAAAAGTAAAAGAATATTTTATTGATGTTAGAAATAGATTGGTCAATATTGAGTCTAGAATAATTTTATTGGAAAAAAGTATGAATGTTGCAAATGAAGATATTGAGAATTTTCATGAATGCTCAGATCAGTGGTGGGGAGGGTATAGCTATGCACAGCATGGGGATGATCTGATTGTGTTAAATATTTTTCATACGTTGGGGATTGAGAAATTTACATATATTGATGTCGGAGCAAATCATCCATATAGGATCAGCAATACAGCTTTGATGTATGAGCTGGGACATAGGGGAATAAATATAGAAGCAAATCCGAATCTTATTTCCCTTTTCCATAAATACAGGCCGGAGGATACGAACTTAAATGTGGGTGTGGGAATCAGGCAGGGTACGATGCCATTTTATATGATTGATGATTATTCAGGCAGAAATACTTTTTCTAGGGAGGCAGCAGAATCCTTTGTAAAAAAACATCCTGAGTTTAAAATCAGAAAGGTTGAAAATATAAAGGTTTTAACGCTCGAAGATATTGTCCGTGAGTACTGTAACGGTGTTTTCCCGGATTTTATGTCTATGGATGTGGAAGGACTGGATTATCAGATCTTAAGCAGCATCAATTTTGAGGGCAGTGCTCCTAAAATAATTGATGTGGAGGCGGAATATTCAGCAGGTGATACAAGGGATAAAATTAGGGAATTGTTAGAGAAGAAAGGATATTTTGCATATATAAGGGCGGGTGTAAACATTATTTTTGTTAGAGAGGAATATAGAGATAAATTAATATAAGAAAACAGCCTTCAAAGATGAGTGCTCTTTTGCAGGCATCTGGTTCGATATTAGCATCTGAAATGAAAGAACAAAATCATGATGGATGCTTGAGGGGCTCAGCCAATGAAGCGTCGGTAAAAAGGGCTGAAGCAGGACATGCTTTGCCATATTAAAACTTATTTTATAATAAAAGAGGGCTGATTAAATGATTCTTGACAAAATTATAAATAAATTTAATCACTATATGAGCCTAAATACGATTCATGATAAGATTATAAAATCACAGCATTCTCAAAAGGAGCTTTTCGGTTTGGGCAGCATAATTGAACAGCGGCTGATAAATACAGAAGATAGGTTAATACATGTTGAAGAACGAGTGGAACATACGGAAGAGCGTTTAAAAATCGTAGATGAAGATAAAATAGAGGATATGCGCTCAAGATTAATACATATAGAAGACAAAATTAATCGGTTATTAGAAGCTGAATTAATAAAATATAATAAAAAGGCATCGTTAGATGTCAGTCCACACTGTGAGACAGAAGCTTTTCAGTATGATTATGGGATTTTTGGAATGTGGTTTACACAGAATTATGGAGCAGCTTTAACAAGCTATGCATTATATAAAGAATTGGAGCAATTTGGATATTCAGCAGTGCTGATAGACCTTCCGCAGATTGGGGGGAGGGTAGACCATATTATGAATACGCCGGATCGAATGTTTATGAAAGCGAATACTTTTACGACAGAAATTTTGGATGTTAATGAGGCAAATGTTCTTAATTCAATCTGTGATTCTTTTATATTTGGGTCTGATAGCTTATGGGGAGGCGGTTATGAATATCAGCTGTATTCATTAGATGGGATTTTGTTTGGGTCTAAAATTAGAAATGGAAAAAATATTGTATCTTTTTCTACAAGCTTTGGTTCATGGGAAGGTACTAGCTGTAGTTCCGTAGAGCAGCAGTATGTCAGTATGCTTTTAAAACGTTTTCAACATATATCGGTAAGGGAAAAGTCTGGAATTGCATTATGCGAAGAAGAATTTGGAGTAAAAGCTTCATGGACTCTGGATCCAGTATGGCTCCTGCCGGCAGAAGAATACGAAAAAGTCATGGATTCTGAGGCTGATCTGCCGGATGAATTCATATTTGCGTATATCTTTCAGCCACTACCAGATAAATTGAATATGATAAAATATCTAAGTGATAAGCTAGGGAAGAAGGTTGTATTTGTTCCTGATCTGAATGAGGAGCACCGCAGACAGTTTGGAGAATTTAAGATCTATGATTTTATTTATTATGATTCAATGACTGTTCCAGTCTGGCTTACAGCAGTAAAAAATGCAGATTTTGTGATCACGGACAGTTATCATGGCATGTGTTTTTCAATAATTTTTAGAAAGCAGTTTGCAGCGTTGTATCCCAGAGATGGTATGGGAAGATTTGCCGATATACAGAGCTTTTTAAATATTTCAGATAGGATAAATATAAGGAGTACCGATGAGATAGAGAAAGCTCTTTTCAGGCCTATCGATTATACAGAGATTGAGAGTATTTTAAATAAGAAGATTGAACATGACAGAGATGAGCTGAGGGATACATTAAAAAAGACGAGAGTAAAATATATGGATACATTGATAAAAGAATTAGAGGATGTAATTTTGGCGAAGAAAATACTTAAAAAGTTGAATTAGCGGAGAATAAAGGCTTAAAAAAGCGGTGTACTAGAGCGTGTTTGAAAAATCATTTCCGCGATCTGCATTCCCCACTTTGCGGATAATTCATCCCGAATTTAAGAGGTGTTGCTAGCTGCGACTCATAAATTTGGGATAAATTATCCACATCATGCCCTATGGGTACAAAGTGTGAAGCATATCATGCCCTATGGGTACAAAGTGTGAAGCATATCATGCCCTGTGGGTACATTTAACGGAAAGCATTTTTCAAACACGCTCTAGTGCAAAGAAATTTTCATGAAACTGTCACACTAAGCAAAATACATACAAGAGATAGTTGATAGGAAAATATTTAACTGCTGTATTTTGTTGTATTTTTCTTAGTGCGACGGCCCTGGAAGCTTGTACATGATCTCTTAGATCCTGCGTGAATATTCTCAAACGACTGCCTCAATCGATAGTTTCCCTTCTAGCCTTCCATATGGACAAAGCGGGTTCTGTCCTTATCTATAGCTGCAGCACGATAAAGAGCGCTGTCAAGCAGCTCCTCAGAAAGGAACAGATTATATATCCGTGTTTCAAATATCCGGTTAGAAATCTACACGAAACCATCTGTCAATTTCATGAATCCAAACATAACTCCCAGATTGATTGCGTAATGATCGATATTATAAGGCACCTGCTTGCCCTGAAAAAGAATGTGGTGCAGCGTCTTCCTTAGCTCAGGAAAGTCATTTAATTTTTTAACCATATCATCAAACAGCGTATTTGGCTCTGAAAGCAGTATTTTGACAGCTTCGGCTATTCCGGGCTTGGTCCATGCAGATGCCCTGTCAGAAAATTTCTCCCTCTCCGGCAGGTATTCATCTAATATACGGCAAAGCCTTAATACAAGGAATGGATAACCTGAAGTATACTCATAGAGTAATTCTGCCATATCGCGGCAGTCTATTCCCATATGGACATCCTTTTCATATTCTTCCAACATCCCTTTGATATCTGCTGCTGAAAAGCTCATATCTACTGTAAAATCAGCTGCGATATTCCAAGGGCTGTTATAATTATGATCTATATCCCTGCGGATTTTTGATTTCATATTTTTTATATCGTAGACGCCTGCCAAAATTACGGACTGAAAGGTCGGCTGCTTTCTCCTTGCGAGATATTTCTTACGCAGCATCCCTAAAAAAGTGAGGAAACTGTCATAGCATCCTGCCTGGTCTGTCTCATCGATGATCAGTATGACAGGCTTGTCAGCTTCGCTGCACATCTTAGAGATGAATTCTGCTAAGCCTGTCATTCCCGGCATGGATGATTTCCCTTCGCTCTTTCTTTTGCATTCTTTGCGTATTGAATCTGGTATGCCTGCCGTCTACAGCCTGGTAAAAAAATTCATCTTTTAACAGGCTGTAAAAATTCTGGCAGAACCTGTCCGCAGATAGATATACATCCTCTTCAATTCCTTCAAAGCTGATCGAAAATACAGCATACTGTTTGCATAATTTCTCTGTCAGTAAATGGAGCGTGGTTGTCTTTCCATACTGACGGGTCCGGTTCATTACAAAATACTCTCCGTGGTCTGTCAGTGTCTGAATTTGTTCTAGCCGGCTCTCTAGATTTACCATGTAATGTTCCATGGGATAATACTCATGTACGGTAAAGAAGCAAGCAACCGAAAACAAGAGATAGACCGCCAACACCACACTATTCCGAATAAAAGAACTAAAGACCAAAAAACAAGCATTATGGAAATGTGCATAACAGGCTATGGAATCATGGATAACTCTATTC
>CANDMV010000145.1 GCA_947385875.1 uncultured Eubacterium sp.
GATCTGTATTAGTGACTGGAGTTCAGACGTGTGCTCTTCCGATCTTATTATAGAAAGGATTGATTTTATGAAAAAAGATAAAATATCATATGCTGTCTTTTTTTTAACAATTATAGTAATTCTTGCTGTAAATGGATTGTTTCTATTCATACGTTCACAACGCGAATATTCCGAAAATGAAAATCGTTATTTAACAACTTTCCAACCGTTTACAATAACCGGATTTCTTGATACATCTCTGCAAAAGAATTTGACAGATGGCTCAGACGATCAATTTTTTGGACGCGACATATGGATGAAATTTGCTGCCTCTTTGCAGTGTGCCATAGGCTTTCGGGATATGGGCGGGGTCTATCTGGGCAGGAATGGCTGCTATTTCGAACGCATATTAGACAGCAGTATTTCAGAAAGCCGCTATTTAAATAATCTGCAGTATTTAGAAAAGTTTTCTTCATCCTATCATACGAAAACAGCATTTCTCCCGGTTCCTTCTAAAGGAACCATTTTAAAAGACCAGCTGCCGGCAAATGCTGTATTATATGATGCAGATCGTCTGTACAGTCAGGCAAAAAATTCGCTAAAACAAACAAAATTGTTAGACATCCGCCCTGATTTGGAAGAAGAGTCCCATAAACGCCAAATATACTTCAATACCGATCATCACTGGACCATAGAGGCTGCTTATCGTGCATATGCAGCATGGCAGCATATGCGTTCTGCTGACAGCACTGCACTGGAGCATTTTTCTCCAGAATGTGTCAGTCGGACTTTCTATGGTACGCTTTATTCTAAAGCTCCAGCCTTCGGCATACGGCCGGACAAGCTTTACATACCTGCGAAACTTCCCAAAGCGAAAGTACGAATTAACGCAGAGGAATCCGATGCTATTTACGATATGGGCAAATTAGACACGAAAGATAAATACGGCGTATATTTTGGAGGAAATTTTGCTCAAATTGAAATTCTGATGGACCAAACGTCAAATGATAAAAATAAAACAAATAAGAAACTGCTGATAATTAAAGATTCCTTCGCTAACAGTATCGTACCATTCCTTATGCCTGAATATAGTGAAATTATAATGCTGGATTTAAGATATTTTAATGAATCTATTTCCGAGCTGATGAAGAAATATCAGCCGGATGAAACGCTGGTTTTATATGAAATTAGCAATTTTGCACAGGACATGAATTTTTTCAAAATCTTGAAATAGCACTGCAGAACAAACAATAAATATCGTCAGGGATGCATGGCAAGCTATATTCTTTGGCTCTGACCACACGGCAGATGTCTGCCATGGCACGGAAATGAACGAAATGAAATATAAGTTACATTTCACACTCATGCCATGCACCCCGCTGCATGGCATAGGCCAACAGGTAAATTGTGCCGAGAGTTCGCCCGTCCATTTGAAGTTGCCTTCAGCAACTTCAAATGGACGGGCGAAGTTCAGTTCACACCAAATGATCTAAAATTATAACGATAACTGGCGTGGATATGATTTGTAACAAATATGTTACTTTTCACACCCTGACCAGACACCCGCTGTCTGGTCAGGGCCAAAGAATGCGGCTTGCCAGGCATCCGGCCCCTCGCCAAGGGCGAACTTCCAATGGGCCGGATGCCGTTACTTTTTACACCACAGCCGCTTTCTGGCTGAGGTGTGAAAAGTAACACAAATATAACAAATGCATCGAAATTTATTCTGGTATACATTGACAACAGGATACAGACCCTATTATAATAAGGTAGAGATTTTTTCTGGATATACTTTTATTGAATAGTATGGAGGGGAATGTTATGCAGATGAATCAGGAACAAAAGAAAAAGCTGTTAATCGCATTGGCGACTGTAATCAGTCTCCCGGTTTTAGTAGTTGGAATCTGGGCGGCGCTGATTACTTTTTTCGTATCCCGCGGAACTCTGCTCGGCCTTGTTTTAATTATTGTCGGAGCAGTCATCGGATATGCTTCTGCACTTGTTGTAGCAAATATCGTTGCAAACATAGTTCACAAATTTTTATCAAATGTTTCGGGAATCGCAGACGGCTCTGTTACTCTTGACAGTCTGGAACTGCGAATCGGTCAGAAGAATGGCAGAGTGAATGAAATTATGCAGTCTGTAAATGAAATTGCAGTATCTTATGCAAAAGTTATTTCATCAATCGAACATGCCACAACAGAACTTGAAGATGTAACAAACAGCTTCCACAACCTGTTTCAAGAAATGACAGCGTCAGAAGAAGACATGAGCGGCCATGTTAATTCTATTTCCGACAATATCATCTCACAGGCAGAGCAGATGCAGTCGATTTCAAATGAATTAGATGATATAAGCAGTGAAATTGAACACATTTCAGCAAATATCCAAGCTCTGACAAGCAGTGCAGACCATATGAAGGAATGTAATAAATCTGTTGAAACATACATTACAGAATTAATCAAGCTGAACAGCGAAAACAGCGATTCCATCGAGCAGGTGCGCCGTCAGACAGAGCTGACAAATAAATCGGCTATGAATATACGAACTGCAACTGAAATTATCGCAAGCATTTCCAGCCAGACGAACCTTCTTGCCCTGAATGCCAGTATCGAAGCAGCAAGAGCCGGGGAAGCCGGCAGAGGTTTTGCAGTAGTTGCAGAAGAAATCCGAAAGCTTGCGGATCAGTCCAGAGAATCCACAGAGCAGATTAATGAAAGCGTGAATGAGCTTATTGACAATGCACAGTTCAGTGTGGAAGTAACACAAAAAGTAACTACAGCATTTGAAGAACAGACAGACAAGATCAACTTTACAAGCAGCCTGTTTGACTCTTTAAGGTCAGAAGTCATCCGGGTTGCAGGTGCCATCGACGACATAGAGTCTGAAGTGAGAAGCCTGAATAGTAACAAAGATTCTATTCTGACAGAAGTTTCAAATGTCGCAGATTTCTCAAGTCAGAATGAAGAAAATGCGAAAGTTACGCTTGAAAATGTATACAGCTTTGAAAAAATCATATCCAGATGCAAAGAGGCTACAGAACATATTACTTCGGTAACCAATCATCTGGTACATAATATCAACAAATTGAGCAAATAGCAGATTTGTAAAAATCCCTTGAGGTATATTTCCGGCTGCCCAAGGGATTTTTATAGATGTCAGTAAAAGGTGATGGTGATTTATTATGTATCAAAATATAAAAAATTATCGAATTTTCTGGGAACAAATTTCACAGCAGGAAGCCCGGATTCTTCGAGTTTTTGGAACCCTTCCGTACGTTATTGTTCCTGTGCAGGTTGAAGGGTTTTCTGTCACTGAGCTTGGAAGCTACTGCTTTGCGCAAGACTGTCATCTGCCAGAACGTTACAATATAACTGAACAACTAGATGGCGATACGTTATACGCCGTTACAGAATTATCTGGAGATTATATTGAATCTATAGAACTGCCGGATACACTGACAGGGATCGAAGATTATGCATTTTATAATTGCAGAAATCTGAAAAAAGTGATTTTAGGAAAAAATCTTGTACGAATCGGCAGTGATATTTTTATGAACTGCCGCCAGCTCTGCCAGCTATATTTAAAATGCTCTTTTTCGGATAAAACCAGCCTGCGGCAGATACTTGCTCAAATCTTCTGGGACATAGAAATCTCTTTTCTGGAAAGCCAGAAACAGATGCCAGCCTGCATAAACACAGATAATATCAAAGCATCCATCTTCTATCCAGAATACTATGAAGCTTATGACGAAATTGCTCCTGCACATATTTTTGGACGCAAAATAACTGGTGAAGGCTTTCGGGCAAGACAGGCGTTTAAAGAAGGGATCATTGATTTTAAACAATATGACCAGATCTTTCAAAAAGCATGTTCTGAAGAATCCATAAATACCATGTGTCATCTTCTGCTCTGCAGGCTGCGATATCCTATTGAGCTGACAAATGAAAAAAAGGATCAGTACGAAAATTATCTGAAAGCACATGGCCTGGTGCTCTGCCAGTGGCTGATAAAGGAAAAACAGCCCGCACCGTTCCTATTTCTAATACAAAATAAATTATTATTACAGCAGGATTTACAATCAGCAGCTAAGATGGCTGCGCAGGCTGGCTGGATTGAAGGAAGCGCCTGCCTTTTAAATTGGAAACAGCAGTATTATTCCTCAGTAAAAAATGATAGATTCACATTTGATGATTTTTAGGCTGCATTAAGTACATGGATTTCATGTAGTATGATTAGAAAAATGCACTTTTATGATTTTAGTATACATAAAATCGAGCTTCATTTAGATCTGTATTGTTATATTCTAGATCATGATTAAAAATGTTCTAAATCGTGTTTGAAAAATGCTACCCATGAGATATGCTCCCCATATTGTACCCGCAGGGCATGATATGGAGAATTTATCCTAAATTTATGAGTCATAGCGGCCAGCGCCTCGTAAATTTGGGATGAATTATCCGCAATGTGTGGAGTGCAGATCGCGGGAATGATTTTTCAAACGCGCTCTAGGAAGGAGGGCAGATATGGAACATATTCAGACTCAGAGCGAATGGGAACGTGAAATGTCTGTTAAAATTATAAGATTTATACGCAGTGAGCTGTATCTAGATCTACGCTATCTGGATCTGGCATTGTCTGCATTAATACCGGAGTCTGATTCATCCCTAAAAACTTTTGCCACTGACGGAATTTATTTGAAATATCCTGATGCGCATATACTCCGCCTCTTTAAAGATAATCCCAGATTTTTAAACCGCGCATTTCTGCATAGTTTGCTTCACTGTATATTTTCACACTTATGGCTGGCAGGAAGCCATATTCCATCTGTCTGGAACATTTCTTGTGATATTGCTGTCGAATATGTCATCGACCACATGAACTGTCCCAGCACCAGCCGAATCCTGACATGGTCCAGACAGCAGATTTATCATAGTCTGGAAAAAGAGCCTTATATTTCTGCAGCTGTGATTTACCGCGCCATTGCGGAATTTGACGAAACACAGCTGCTGGCTCTTCAGACAGAATTTTATACAGATGACCATTGTTACTGGCCCATGCAGAATCAACAGTCTGCTCTGCCTCAGAATGCGAAAGACCAGTGGGATAAAATAGCAAGACAGACCCGCATGAATCAAGAGCTTCAGGGAAGAGAAGCCACAGACGGAGAACAGCTGCTGGCTGCACAAATTAAAGCTGGAAGAAGCAGGAGAAGCTACCGCGATTTTTTGAAAAAATTTTCTATTCTGCGGGAAGAACTGCACTTAGATCCAGACGAATTTGACATTAACTTCTATACTTACGGCTTTCGTTTTTATAAAAATATGCCCCTGATAGAGCCTCTTGAGGCTAGGGAAGTGCGAAAAATTCAAGAATTCGTCATTGTAATTGATACGAGCGGTTCTACAAACGGTGATCTGGTTAAAAATTTTCTTCGCGAAACATTTGAAATCCTTCATCAAAAAGAACGCTTTTTCACAAAATGCAGGGTTCGTATCATACAATGTGACGAGCATGTACGATCAGATCAGCTGATAGAGGATCTCAGCCGCTGCGATCAGCTGATAGAGCATTTTACACTCATCGGAGGAGGAGGGACAAATTTCTGTCCAGCATTTTCTTACGTAAATGACCTCATGCAGCAGGGCTTTATCAGTCATCTTGACGGTCTTTTATATTTTACTGACGGGCGCGGCATCTATCCCCAAAAAAAGCCGCCCTATCAGACAGCATTTTTATATCTAGAAGACTATGACGAATTTAATGTACCTTCATGGGCAATGCGGCTCCGGTTAGAGCCAGAAGAATTCAGCACAAAAAATAGGAGACAGCTATGAATATTAAACAGGCAAAAGAAGAAATCAAGCATACGGTAAAAGCTTATTTATCTAAAGATGCACACGGAATATACCGTATTCCCGGCATAAGGCAGCGCCCGATCCTTTTAATGGGTCCTCCAGGCATTGGCAAGACACAGATTATGGAACAGATCGCAAGAGAATGCCGTATCGGACTGGTAGCATATACTATTACGCACCATACCAGACAAAGTGCAGTAGGACTTCCCTTCATTGAAGAAGAAGTTTATGAAGGAAAGACTTATTCCATCACCAAATACACTATGAGTGAAATTATTGCCAGTATTTATCAAAAGATGCGTGACAGCGGACTGAAGGAAGGCATTCTATTTATTGATGAAATCAACTGCGTTTCTGAAACGCTTGCACCTACCATGCTCCAGTTTTTACAATGCAAGACCTTTGGGAACCAGGCAGTGCCAGAAGGATGGATCATTGCTGCAGCAGGAAATCCTCCAGAATACAATAAATCTGTCAGAGATTTTGATATGGTTACGCTTGACCGGGTACGCTGCATAGACCTCGAAGCTGACTTTTCAGCATGGAAAGAGTATGCAAAAAACGCTCATATCCATAATGCGATTGTCAGTTATTTAGAACTGCATCCAAGAAATTTTTACCGGACGGAGGCAGATGTAGACGGCATACAGTTTGTCACTGCCAGAGGCTGGGAAGACCTTAGCAGTTTAATGAAAGTATATGAAGAGCTGGGTATTCCCATTGATTCAGGAGTGGTCCACGAATTTCTGCACCACAAAGAAACCGCGCAGGATGCAGCGGCTTACTTTGATCTATATCGGAAGTATCAGGATGACTATGGAATTCCTGATATTCTGGCAGGCCGGGTAAAGCCTCAGGTATTTGCCCGCATTGAACAGGCAGCATTTGATGAGCGTTTAAGCGTCGTCAGCCTGCTTACGAACGGGTTGGCAGGTTTCTTTCAGCGTGCCGCACAGCAGACTGAACGCACGAGTCTATGGTATGAATTTTTAAAGGATTACCGAAGCCAGTTATCTGATTCACGCGATCCGCTGCTCTGCTATTCCAGACTTGTGAAATCTTTTGAAGACATCGTCCGGCAGGAGCATGAAGCCGGTCTGATTAACCCGTCACAGTATAAAAACCGTGAATGGCTGATTCGTCAGCTGAATAAATTTATGCCGCAAAACGGACAGACATCGCAGGAAGCTTTTGCCTCCGCGAAATATGGCTTCGATTTTCAGCAGGAAACGCTGGAGAACGCAGAACTTGCTGCCGGCATAGCACTAGAATATGCGTTTGATTTTATGGAACAGGCTTTTTTAGAAGGACAGGAGATGGTGGTTTTTATAACAGACCTGACTGTCAGCACCGAAGCTGTCGCATTTTTAGCGGAGCATCCATGTGAACGCTTTACCCGCTACAATCAGCAGCTTTTAATCGGGACACGCAGGCAGCAGCTGCTTTCCGAACTTGCCAGAGATAATGAACAGTTTACATAACTTTACTTTTTCAAATAAAAAGAATGAACCTTGCAGATGTTATAGTTTGTATCATTTACTTTTAATTTTGAAGAAAGAACTATGCAGACTATGCTCTTCCATACTATTGCCATAAGCTCAGCCTATATGGCCTCACTTCTATAAATTGAAAATCTCATCTGCATGTTTTACATTAATCTAAAAATTCAAATTAAGGAGAAAATTATGGAAAATACTTTATACCTGGAATGCTATAGCGGAATCAGCGGAGATATGACAGTTGCAGCACTGCTTGACTTAGGCGCCAGGCCAACTGCACTGGAAAGAGCGCTGAACAGCCTTCCCATCAGCGGATTTCACACAAAAATCAGCCGTGTAAAAAAATCAGGTCTGGATGCATGTGATTTTGAAGTAATATTACAGCATGAAAATCATGACCATGATATGCAGTACCTGCATGGAGCTGAATCACAGATAACCTCTCATCATGCACATGAGCAGGAATCTGAACATCCGCATTCATACGTACATCATTCTCATAAGAATCTGACTGACATTCTGTCAATGATCCAGCTAGCAGATATGACAGAATCTGCAAAACAGACAGCTTCAGACATATTCCATATTTTGGGAGAAGCAGAAGCAAAAGCTCATGGCACTTCTATAGAAGAAGTACATTTTCATGAAGTAGGTGCTGTTGATTCTATCGTAGACATTATCTCTACAGCAGTATGTCTTGACAGTCTCGCTGTTACGCGGGTCATTATTCCGGTACTATATGAAGGCTGCGGCACGATCCGTTGCCAGCATGGAATTCTTCCAGTGCCAGTGCCTGCTGTTGTAAATATCGCACAGGCAAACAGCCTGCCGCTGCACATCACTGATACAGCTGGCGAATTTGTGACTCCGACAGGTGCGGCCATCGCTGCCGCAGTCCGTACAGACAGCATCCTTCCAAAGCATTTCCGCATACTTAAAACCGGCCTTGGTGCAGGCAAGCGTAACTATGAACGTCCAAGCATTCTTCGGGCAATGCTGATCGAGCCGGCTCCTGAAAATTTAGAACAGATTGAAGGATCTGCTGAAACATCAAATGCAGACTCTATATATAAGCTGGAGACAAATATTGATGACTGCAGCGGTGAAGCAATGGGCTATGTCTTTGAATGCCTGATGAATGCAGGTGCAAAAGATGTGCATTACTTTCCTGTCTTTATGAAAAAAAACCGTCCCGCATATCAGTTAAATGTATTGTGCAGAGAAGAAGATGTTACTAAGTTAGAGCAGATCATTTTCAGCCAGACAACGACTATAGGAATCCGCAGGCAGTGCATGGAACGCTCCATCCTTCCGCGTGAAATTAAAATTCTTCCGACTTCCTATGGTGAGATCCGAGTCAAGATCTGCCGGATGAATCATCAGATACGCATTTATCCCGAATACGAATCTGTCATTGAGTTATGTACGAAAGAAAACCTATCTTATTTCGAAATGTATTGTAAAATACAAGAGATATGCCGTAAACAATTAGAAGATTTTTAAAAATATCTGTAGTAAATTTGCACAAATATAAAGCCTTCCATATAGCAAATAATCACGAAATATGCGCCTGCTGCATAAAAAGTATTTACATTGTCAAAAATAAATTGGTAAAATAATATTGGCAGCAAATTTATATTTTGACAGAAAGGAAGATTAGCGTATGTTTCAAAAGGACGATTATGTAATCTATGGAAACAACGGTGTCTGCACGATCAAGGACATCGGACCGCTGGACATCCCTGGCATACCGAAAGAGCGGATTTATTATACACTTGTTCCTTATTATACCAAGGACAGTCAGATATTTACACCGGTAGACAGCGATAAAGTGGTCATGAGGTCATTGATCTGCAAAGAAGCTATCATGCAGTTAATTGAAGAAATTCCAGATATTGAGCTGCTATGGGTCAAGGATGAGAAACAGCGTGAAATGCAGTACAAAGAGACAATGCGTAAATGTGACTGCCGTGAACTGATCCGAATTATTAAAACAATTTATCAGCGTATGCAGAGCAGAATTGCAGAAGGCAAGAAAATGACTGCTTCAGATGAAAAATATTTCCACCTTGCTGAAGACCGCCTATATGGCGAATTTGCAATTACGCTGGGCATGGAACGTGACCAGGTCCGCGACTTCATATCAGAAAAGGTTCAGCAGAAAGAAGCTGTAAATACAGTCTGACAACTCAATAAATAAAATTATAAAAAGCCGGCAGCGTATTCATTTTAAATACGCTGCCGGCTTTTCATTCTATTTATACAATGCAATGTGAATCAGATACTGATTATAAAGCAGCTTATAAGTACTGATTATAATATTATCGTTGACTTATGCTTTAGCAGCCTTGCACCATTCACAATCAGCAGAACTCCAGACGCAATTCCTGCTGTTAATATGCAGATACCAATCACAAGACCAGATACTGCAGCCGCATTGATTGCTTTATACAGTTTTTCATTCATGAGATCATTCCTCCTTCAACATTTTTATCTATTCTAGCATATTACCATAAAGTAATTCAATGTATTTCCTAAAATTAAGTGACTAACTCGTTACTGTGAAGACGAAGCTGAACTGTTACCCTAACTCCAGCCAAAATTCGGGTGTATGGCTGGACCAATAAACACAGTCTGCCATGCATCAGGCCCTTCGGGAAAGGTGATCTTTCAATGGGATAGATGACGTTACTTTTCACAGCATAGTCACTTTTTCTACAAGATGTAAAAGTAATACTGTCTGCGCATTCAATATTCAATAAAATAAGAAATAAATTGCTTGTAGTGAAAAGCGCGTGTATAATATAAGAAGCAGCAAAACAATCTAAAACTCACATAAATATGAAAGAAATAGAGGTAATAAATTTGAACAAAAAAGAAGTAATGGAAATAAAAAAAAGAATGCAGAAAGAGGACTGTACATTTACACGAATGTGCGGCTGCTATGTTGACGGGGAACGCAATCGTGTCACAAGACTTGGAAAAACCTTTTTGAATTTAGAAGAGGAAGAATTCTTCAAATATCTTGATCTCGCAAAGAAAGTCCTTTCAGGAACACTCGGCAACAATCTTCTTGAAGTTGAATTTCCTCTTGAAGAAGAAGAGCAGGGAGGAAGACAACAGTTCCTGCTGGGTTTAAGACAGAGCCGTCTAAAAAATGACGATCTTCTAGAACGATTTTACGACCTGATTATTGAAAATTATAATTACGCCGGCAATTATCTCATTCTTATATTCCATGATGCATATGACGTTCCAATTAAAACAAAAGATCGTAGAAATCTTGATGAATCAGAGGAAATTTACGAATATCTGCTATGCGCGGTATGTCCCGTCACACTTTCAAAGCCAGGTCTCGGTTATCTGGAAGAATCCAACGAAATCGGCCTGCGGCTCCGTGACTGGGTTGTCGGCGTACCAGATACAGGCTTTCTATTCCCAGCCTTTACCGAACGCAGTGCAGATCTTCATGCGGCATTGTTCTACGCAAAAAATGCAAAAGAACCACCAGAAGAATTTATAGAAGGCGTGCTCGGATGCAGTAAAAAAATGACCGCAGCGGAACAAAAAGAAACTTTCCGTTCTCTTTTAGAAAATACACTGGGGGAAGAATGTAATTATGAGACAGTAAAAAAAATCCATGATAAAATTCAAGAAAAAATTCAGGAAGACCATGATCTGTCTGTACAAGCAAAAGACGATGACCTCCAGCCAGCTGAGCTTTCAAAAGAAACAATAAAAGAAATCCTAAATGACAGCGGTGTTTCGGAAGAGAAAATAGGACAGATGGAACTTGAATATGATGACCGCGTCAAAGACCAGACACTATATGCGGAAAATGTTGTGGACAAGCGTAAATTTGAAGTAAAGACTTACGATGTTGTACTCCATGTAAAACCAGAAAAAGCATCCCAAATCAAATCCCAGATCATAGATGGGCAGAAGTGTCTGGTAATTCCAATGGATGAAAATGAAAACATCAATGTAAATGGAATTCATACAACCGTATAGATGCGCATATGTAAAATATACATAATCACATCAGATAAATTACACGACTAAGCACATTTACCAGAAAAATTAAAGGGGGATTTTGTTTTATGCCTTTGACTGGAAAAAGGAACAATCAATCTGTACTTGATAAAGATGCTTCAATTTACCAAATTCAAGAAGAAGAAAGCGAAAAGCAAAAATGGTCAAAATTAAACACCCGGCAGCGTTTGAAATATTTTCAAGATTATTATCTGTTAAAATTCCTCATTGGTATTTTAGCAGTTATTATTGTAGTATCAGTAATATGGACTACGCTAAAACCACGGGATGAAAATACGCTGTCTATTGCAGTCGTCAAAAACTACTTGATTCCTGAAGGCAAAAAAGCCCTGGAACAGCAGCTTGAAGAACTGCTTATCACCGGTGAACATCAAAAAATTAATATTGATGATACCTTTCCAGACGGATACGAAACAGATGCTAAGCTGTCAGTCTACCTAAGCGCACAGGAAATAGATCTGATTATTACAAATGAAGAGCACTTTAAAGAACTTGCTCAAAGAGGATGCTTCGAAGACCTGAGCACATATGTGCCAGATTTTGCTCATGGCCATGCACAGCAGCTATACTGGACATCTGGAATTTCACAAGCTGATAATGTTGTTGAGACAGATGCAGACTTTGATACGGACACAGCAGGAAATAGTGGTTCCGGGAACATCCAAAAAAATGCAAATAGAGATGACGTAAAAGCCTATGGTGTACGTATTACAGATTGTGTACCATTTAAAAATACATGGTATGCTGACACAGAAGCTGTAGCAGGAATTGTAATAAATAGTCTTCATAAAGAAAACGCAGTTTCTGCCTTAAATTTATTTTTTGCACAGTAAATATCTATTTTGTAATAAAATATATTTGTTTTTTCGCAGATATCAGTTAAGAGGCAATACTATTCGCAAAACTATCCTTTTACGAATAGTATTGCCTCTTAATTTGTCCCGTATCTCAAATTTCAGCCTACCTAATGTAAGCGCCTAATCTGCCCACGGATTGCGCCCCTCACAAATCCATGCCATAA
>CANDMV010000146.1 GCA_947385875.1 uncultured Eubacterium sp.
AACTATGCGGGTTTCAGCAGTTAATGCTGTTACTCCATGAATAATTCAGGTTAAAGTTGATTTATTGCAAATTGTATATTATAATGATGAAAAGCAAGAGAAAAAATGCGGCGAAATATGGAGATCTAAAATTGATATTCTGAAAGAATTATCAAATAGAAGGTACACCAGCACCAAAATGCGGAAAGAAAAATAATGTCGGAAGATACGATGCAGCAGATCAGCACTAAAATGGAGGTATAAAAATGACAGACAGAGAAAGACAAGATACAAAAATGGCTACGTTATATGAACTAAGATTGATTTTCACTCAGGGTGAAAAAAAAGAATACACAACTGAGGAAATCGTGGAACTCTTAGACAAAATAGCAACAACAAAAGACCAGAAATAAAAGATAGAATAAGGAGCTACAGAAAAGCCGGCTTTCCACCGCTCTTTTCTATTCGTTCCTTTTTTACTCGCAAGACCGCTGTACAGTTTTCTGAGCGTTTGACGAGCAAAGATAAGGAGCTCAAGGCATCTGTACCCACATATGCTTTTCTTTCAGTCCCATCTGCAGCAGCAGCTGCATCTGCTCGTCATACTCATCCGATACTTTGTACTCCTTTATGAGCTTGGCTAAATAAGCTTCCTGTTCATTTTTCGGTTCATATATATCTGGCAGGGGCTGTAAAAATACAGACAGCTCATGCGGCTTCAGCGCATGATCCGGGATCTTTCCCGCCAATCTGCAAAGCAGCCCTCCCGCATAATAAAATTCGTAATTTCCCATCATAATTGATTTGTTAATATTGCATTTAATTATCACGCTCTGTCTTGCTAATATTAATTCCATAATATAACTCCTAAAAGTTTCAACACCTGCTGCATTTACCTGTACTTTGTGTTTTTGATTATAAATCTGTTTTAATTATAATAGCACGGTTTTTCTTTGTCAATCATTCTGTTATCATTCGCTTTTGATTTAGCTACTCACCTCCATACCCGCTTATAAAATAAAACAGACAGCCTCCCATCTTTCCTAATGCGATCGAACACAGCACCCATTTTAAGCCTATCTTTAATTTTATCCTTCGGTACAAAATCGGATAGGCATTGATAATCTCTGCAAGAGCCACAGCCATACAGCCGATAAATATGCCCGCACCCAGTCCATAGAGCCCCAAAAATATATGCCCGACCGGCAGCCGCAGATCCGAAAATATAGACAGAATATTTCCCGCAATACCGCCCGCAATCGTAGCATTTTCATATGTTATAATCCGGTTTGCAGTTTTTGATTTTCCGGCCATCTGTGGTATAATTCCCAGCTTTACCGCAATCGCAAAAGCGCCAGATGCCACTGACAGCCCGCATACAAGTCCTATAAATCCTAAAAATATATGATTAATCCACATCCATGCTCTTCCCTTCTCTGCTGGCACTCTCAATGAAAGTATCATCCACGTCTTCTTCATACTTACGCATCTCTACCTGAATCGGCGTAGGATCATGTGTAACCTTCTTTTTTCCAATATGGTTATAAAATATCATAATGCCAATCGGCATACCGATAGCGTAAAAAATCTCAAGCTCCGTCACACCGTCAGACTGTCTGCCGATCACCTGGTAATAAAGCTGAGAAAATACTTCTGCCACGGATACATCATTGTTAAATGTCATAATAGTAAAAGCTGCTCCAAAAAAAATCACTACACACAAAACAGCAGTCTTAACCGCATCTAACAATTTATTTTCCTGCTGACCTGCCTGACAGTTCACTATAAAATCGGACTCACCAATATTCTGCACCTCTAAATCTGGATAATCCTCATGAATCTGCTGAATAATTCTCAGCACTGAAAATACCTGAATTCTATGCTTTTTTTGTTTTTGTGAATCCTTTTCCTGAAATGTATAGATTTTTTTCTGTTTCAGCTGCCTTAGAACAGCTGTGTTTGTGCATTCCATAGAAGCTATATCCTGAAGATGTACCTGATAACTCTGTACTACAATATTTCGATCTATTTTCAAATAAAGCGTATCCGGTGTTGCTGCCATTTCCTTTATTCCTTTCTTAACAGTTTCTGCCATCAGCTGTGCTCTTTCTGTGTCTGCCAGCTTCAGCTTATCCTTCAGACATCTGATAACGGCTCCAGAATCTCTCTGCCCTCATTCTGCAAAGTATGATCTATCCTGTTTACAAATGTTCCTTTTTCCATATTATCATCCTGCTGATAAAACGTCATATAATAATATACACCACCTGCTACTGCAATCAATAAGATTACAAGCAGACACATTCGATAAATTCTTCTTCCCATTTTGTGCCTCACTTTCTGATTTATAATCATAGAAAGAACACACTGTGAGCTTTCTATTGATACGATGATAAAACAACTGTTAAAGTCTGCACTCATGCCGTTTTGAGTTAAAATTTAAGCTAATTCGGCATGAGTTGCAACCATTCATTTTCTTTCCAACTAGTATATCCCGGATTTATATTTATATACCTTCAGATCAAATATACTCAATCATTTTGAATCACTCACTAGCCGGATTTTTCAAACACGCCCCAGTGCTCCATCCGGACAGAAATTATAGTAAACAAAAAGACCGGGAACCCATTTTTTAGATTCCCAGCCATTAACTAACCCATCAGAGCTTTTTACTACTATTGACGCCTCGATAAATGCAGCTCATCCAGTATCCGGTCAAACACAGCCCCAGCCACTTCATCCTTACTCATTTTAGGCAGCTCCTGTTCCCCATTTTTAGTAATCAATGTTACAATATTCGTATCTGTGCCAAAACCTGCTCCTTCCATACGCAGATTATTTGCCACAATCATATCCAGGTTCTTTTTCTCAAGCTTTGCCCGTGAATTTTCAAGCATATGCTCAGTTTCCATAGAAAATCCGCACAGAAACTGATTCTTCTTCCGAACAGACATACTTCCTAAGATATCTTTTGTGCGCTCCAGCATTAATGTACTCACCGCATCTTTTTTCTTGATCTTTTCAGCGGCAGAATGTGCCGGACGGTAATCTGCTACTGCTGCCGCCATCACAACAAGATCCTGCTCATCAAAACAGCTGTCTACCGCATCATACATCTCCTGTGATGTCTGAACCTGCAGTACTTTCGCAAACAGTGGCGCTTTTAAATTGACAGGCCCTGTTACCAGCGTTACCTGCGCCCCTCTCCGCACAGCATTTTGCGCAAGCGCGTATCCCATTTTCCCAGTAGAATGATTTGTTATATACCGTACAGGATCAATCGGCTCTACTGTAGGCCCAGCTGTAATCAGCACCTTTTTCCCTGACAGATCTTTCTGAAAGGCGGATTCATACAGTATATATTCCAACAGATCCTCTGGCTCCGGCATTTTTCCCTTGCCAGTATCACCACATGCCAGATACCCGCTCGCTGGTTCGATCACGTGATACCCATAAGATTTCAGTTTTTCGATATTTTCCTGCGTCACTGCATGTTCAAGCATCCGTGTATTCATTGCCGGTACGACATAAACGGGTGCTGTTACGGCCAGCATAGTCGTAGAAAGCATGTCATCCGCTATTCCATGCGCCAGCTTTGCAATCATATTTGCAGAAGCAGGTGCAATCATCACTACATCCGCTTCCTGCGCCATTGCAATATGCGCCACATGATACCCGCTGCAGCGGTCAAATACATCATCAACAACCCGGCTGCCGGTCAGCGCTTCAAATACATGCGGCGAGATCATCTGTTCCGCATTTTTAGTCATAATCACATGAACCTGCGCGTGAAGCTTTGCCAGCATACTCGCTAATCCTGCTGCTTTATAAGCAGCGATCCCTCCTGTGACACCCAACAGAACATGTTTTCCTTTCAGCATAGCCTACGCCTCCCTGTCTAGCATTTCTTTCTATATATTACTCCTTCGGTATTTTTTTATCCGTATATAGAATATGATTAATCAGCCAGCCGAGCAAAAATTCAATCAAGCTTTGCAGATACAGCTTCGGATCTCCATCTACCGTATTTAAATCAATTCCCTCTATACGTTCAATAAACGATCCATGAGCCCGCCGCTGTGCCGGAAGCCCTTCATAATGGATACGCTCCATATAGTCTTCCTCATCCTTAAAATGCCGCTTCGTATAATCTCTCAGCTCCAGCAGGATGTCCATAATACCGTCATACACATCATATGTAAACTCATTCTGCAAAAACTTGTTTGCCCGGTCAGTGATGCGAAACAGCTCTCTATGTTCTTCATCAATAAATGCAATACCTGTGCAGTATTCATCCATGAACTCACATGGATTCTCCTTTACCATCCACTCTTCCAGCTTCGGCAGCTTTCCGATCATCGAATCACTGGAGATAATATGATGATACAGCCATCGTGAGAGATATTCCATCATCTCCTGAAGAACCCTCTGCTGCTCTGAAAACTCATCTATGTCTCGAAACGACCATTCTCTGATTTTATCCCGAAAAATAATATGCTGATTCCGCTGAAGTATCAGTTCTGGATCTAAAATCTGCTCCATATATTTTTCTTCATGCGTAAAATGCTGCTCTGCATAATCATCCAGTTCTTCCAGCAGCGACTTAATAGCAGCATATTGATCTCCCGTATACTCATTACGCGAAAGGTCAAATCCTCTGTTTAAAAGCTCAAACAAATGCCTGTGCTCATCATCAATCTGTGGATTTCCTATAATACAATCCTCTGTAAACTGAAACATTACGTATCACATCTCCTATTTCTCAATTTTTTGATTCATACCATCCGGGCGGGCCGGCCCGCTGCAAATTATATACAATGCAGCTAAAATATATTACCAGCTCTATCAATAAACAAGGGCTATGCCAACTGAAACATCATTATGACATTATAGCATATCACTATCCTGATCTGCAATGCTAATTTAATGATACTCTGTTACTATTTACGGACAATGTAACTGGTCAGATAAGGCGTTACATTATGGATGCCTGGACACCGGGTGATGGGAGCTGTTTTTCATGAGCTTTACAATGAAATAGTAAACACAGTAATCAACGGGTATATGAAAGATAAAAGCTTTTTACATTTAACAAATCTTTGGAACGAAGCTCAATCATCTCTGGCTGACATAATTGATAAGCATGAGCAGCAGAAACAGAAGTTCAATCATCTCTGGCTGACATAATCGATAAGCATGTACAGCAGAAACAGAAGCTCTCACGTAATGCTTTCGATAAACAGTTGTGAGAGAGCATCTGCCTAGCTGTTTCTGACAGGTATTACATGAAAACCCCTTTCTGCAACGGCTGAATCAGATCAGTGATCTTAGAGCAGCAATTCACAGCGAAAGGAGCTGACAATGATTGGCTGTGAATAGTAACGATACCCTCTTTACAAGAGTGCAACGCAAAGCTATAATGATAGCAATAAAAAAGCCAAAGGAGAATAAAGCATGAATGAACTACAATTAAAATATGGATGCAACCCAAACCAGACACCCTCCAGAATCTTTATGAATGACGGCTCCGACCTCCCAATCCGAGTATTAAACGGCAGACCAGGTTATATTAACTTTCTGGATGCCCTAAATGGCTGGCAGCTTGTAACAGAGATGAAGAAAGCCACAAAATTACCAGCTGCTGCCTCTTTCAAGCATGTATCTCCAGCCGGTGCTGCTGTCGGGCTGCCACTCAATGACATTGAACGCCAGATCTACTGGGCAGACGACTATGACATCGATTATTCTCCACTTGCGTGCGCTTATGTAAGGGCAAGAGGTGCAGACCGGATGTCATCATTCGGAGATTTTATCGCCCTTTCCGACATCTGTGATGTTCCTACAGCAGAGTTTATCAAACATGAGGTATCTGACGGTGTCATCGCTCCAGGCTATGAGCCACAGGCACTTGAAATATTAAAAACAAAAAAGCGAGGCACTTACAATGTCGTTGAGATCGACCCTTCTTACATGCCGGCTCCTATCGAACACAAAGAAGTCTTTGGCATTACATTTGAACAGGGCCGAAATGAATTAGATATAAACAGTGAATTTTTTAACAATATCGTTACAGAAAACAAAGAGCTGCCAGAAACAGCAAAAATCGACCTTGCCATAGCTATGATTACTTTAAAATATACCCAGTCCAATTCCGTATGCTATGTAAAAGGCGGTCAGGCAATCGGTATCGGTGCCGGACAGCAGTCCCGCATCCATTGTACCAGACTGGCCGGAACAAAGGCAGATAACTGGTATCTGCGCCAGTCTCCTAAAGTACGCAGTCTTCCGTTTCGTGATGACATCAAGCGTGCTGACCGTGACAACGCTATTGACCTATATATCGGTGATGATTATATGGATGTCTTAGGAGAAGATGTCTGGGCTAATACATTTACATCAAAACCTGACGTATTTACTCCAGAAGAAAAACGTGCCTGGCTGAATCAGAATTCAGATGTCACACTCGGTTCTGATGCATTCTTCCCATTTAGTGATAATATAGAACGCGCCTTCCGCAGCGGCGTTAAATATGTCGCACAGCCGGGCGGATCC
This sequence comes from uncultured Eubacterium sp., assembly GCA_947385875.1. GTDB lineage: Bacteria > Bacillota > Clostridia > Lachnospirales > Lachnospiraceae > Eubacterium_J. The sequence continues at coordinate 6,532 of CANDMV010000146.1, forward strand.
AAACGTGATCAGGATGTTATCGATGCATGTAACGCTCATGATATGGTTATGGCTTTTACTGGAATCAGGCTGTTTCATCATTAATCCCTCCTTGGAATTCTGACTTACAAAAATTTCATGGTCCGGCCAGAATATGATTATCATATCATATTAGCCGAGATTAAGACAAGGAGCAGATTTGTTTATGTATATAAAACGCCATATGGGAAAGCCTGTCATGACGCTCAACTTGCAATATCCCTTGCTTCTGATCACTGGGCCGCGGCAGGCGGGGAAGACCACCATGCTGAAGCATCTGATTGACGAAGAGGGTCGCGGCCGTGCTATGGTATCTATGGATGATCTTATGGATCGGGAAATTGCCAAGACTGATCCAAAGATGTTTTTTCAGATCCGTCATCCGCCGCTGCTGATTGATGAGGTACAGTATGCCCCTGAACTATTTCCGTATATCATGATCATGGCAGACACCCGGCGCTAGCCCGGCGATTTCTGGTCGGCAGGATCCCAGCTGTTTAAAATGACGGAAGGGGTGCAGAAGTCTCTGGCAGGCCGGGTGGCGCTGCTCCGCCTGCTGCCTTTATCTCAGGGCGAAATGATGGGCTGTTCGGAGAATTCCCCTTTCAGCCTAGAGCTCTCTGCATTGGCAGCAAGACAAAAGCACTGCACTTTGTTGGACACCTCTTCTGTTTTTAAGTATATCTACCAGGGCGGGATACCTACGGCTAGTCAGCGGTGCCTAGACCAACATTTTCTACTCCAGCTATATCGACACCTATCTGGGACGGGATGTGCGCCGGATGTCCAATGATATTGACAGCTTACAATTTTTGAAATTCCTTCGTGCATTGGCCTATGGAGCTTCCCAACTGACAGAACACAAAGTCCTTCTCTGTGAAATATTCTCCCTGCAGCGATTCTTTCATTTCCTCCTGATGATGCCTCTCCTGTACAAGACACTCATACAGCCATGCAGGAATGCCAACCATCCGGATTTCTTTATTTTTTGTAGATTTTCGCTCAACAACCGTTCCTTTGACAGTTGTCCGCACCTGACAGATCTTTATTTCCCGGCTCTCCATATCCACATTTGACCATTCCAAAGCACAGGTTTCTTCCCGCCTGCAGCCACACCAAAATGCCAGATTAACAGCATTTTCAAGCGCATTACGCCCGCTTATCCGCAATGCAACCAATAGCTCTTTTGCTTGTCTACCCTGATTTCACCAAAATATTCCATCATATGACGCTGCAAATTCCGGGTAGATGTCTGCGTAGTCTCCACATTCTGCACATCACCAATATTTGCATTCCAGTTATCCAATAACTGCCGCAAGGTAACTTTCGTTGGCTTCTGCACAATCTGCTTTATTAAATCGGCTTCATGCAGCTTTAAGGCTCTTCTTGCATCAGCCAGATTGCCTTCAATCACCTAACTACTGGAAACCAATTTATTTCTTTCATCCCGGCCAAAATAAAGTACCACCTTGTATTTTTTCGGATGCTCCATACACTGGTAAATGTTCTTTTGGACTTCTTCCATGATACTGCCATATGCTCCTCCATTCCCAAATGAAAATGCATTTCCTAGATATCTGCCCTGTTAGTTTTTCGATTTGTTAGTTTTTTTGTTAGTTTTCCTATTACAACATAGAAAAAAGTCCTTGAAAACGCTTTATTTTCAAGGACTTTTCTAACGTGCGTGAGAGGATTCGAACCCCCGACACCTTGGTCCGTAGCCAAGTGCTCTATCCAGCTGAGCTACACACACATAATATTAATTTTGTATAAAACCCTATATAAATGACTATAACCGGAATCAAACTAATACTTTGTTTTACAATAAAGTTCTAAATCTTACACATCTCCCAATTATACCACAAACATATAAGACACTGCTTACATTTCACTCATAAAGAATATTTACAAAATTTACCTTTCTCTCGTTCACAATACTCACTTACGAACAATTAATATCTTAACACATGAATATTCATATGTCAACCCCAAATTCAAATTTTTATTTGTAAATATTTTCACATGGGTAACATTTCAGATACCTTCTCTGTTACATGAAAAAGTCCATTGGAAATTCTACGTACCACTCCTGTCCGTCTCAAGTAAGCTCCTAAAACACCGCTTATCAAAGCTGTATTTTCCAGACAGCTTCCATCCTTTCCACGATTACAGGCATAATGTTCAGCCAGCTCTTACAACAATTTAGAATAATTGCATCTCCACTGATCACACCTTCCATCTTCTCTAAAACCCGGTCTACATCCGGGATAATCTTCGTCTGCACAGATACGCCGTATCCCTGTGCACACTGCCGGACCAGCTCCGATAACCTGCCGGAATTGGATACCGGCGAATCAAAATAAAAAACTGCCTCCGATATACTCAGAAGCTCCAGCTGTCTAAGAAGCAGTTCAGCCGCTTCCTGTGTCTTATCAATGATGCGGTATGTCCCGCGTAATCCAGCCAGATCACGCAGCACACCATCCCTGCAGGAAAAAATAGGCGACGACGACAGTGCTACTTCCAATGTAATTATTATATTAAAGCCGTCTATCTGCACAGTCCTCGGAAGACTGACTGCTTCTTTTTGCAGCAGCTCCTTATCAATCCGTCTCTGAATGTATTCTTTCGCTGACACTGACCTTGCCAAAGCCAGACGCTGCCGCTCGGAAAACATGTAATGATTGCCCACAAACGTTGTAACAGGCTTGACATCATATCCCCGGTCTAAGAGAAATTGAACTTCATCAGCTGCTTTTTGCAGCAATTCCAACTGTCCCCCTATAAACTGCTTGTCATCCTCCGGGACATATCCCCTTCTGCTCATAGCTTTCTTCCCTTTCTGCCACTTTCCTTTCCATAAATCCTGATATCTTCATTCATAGAACTATGTCAGAACATATACCAAATCGTACAAAATATTCACAATTACATTACTTATGCCAGTATCGCTATAATTAACACAATTTGCCTGTCGGTTCATGCCATACAGCGGCACACATGGTATGGGTTTGCGCAGTTTACCACCATATACAGAAATTTTGCTTGTACATGTGTATTCCTATTTACACCCTATGCGGCATAAACACAGTAAATTCCTGATCTGTTTCATCCTCTTATGATTCAGAACATCTCAAAGCTTTGTAAATCCACTGCCCCGTTTCCACGATATGTAAAATACAAAACCGATTTTCCATCCTTTCCTTCTGCTTTGCCTTCAAATCTGCACCACGTATTGGAATCTACATTGATCTCAATCCGGCCAATCGGAGATTCCACCAAGTCTGAACCTCGAGACGGCTCCCTGGTTCGGATCTCCAGCACCCCGTCTGCCTTTCCTCTGACCGTAACCGCAATCCTTTTAAGACCTTGAAGCTCAAAGTATTTATACCCTGCCGTAGAGCCATCCTTCATATTTTTAATATACTGGTACGGCACCTGTCTGTCCTGTTCCATCGTCTCTTCATCAGGCTCTATGTCCCTCTCATCCTGTGTCAGATATGGGTAATCCATCTTCATCGCCAGTGGATGTGAAAATACAGCCCCGCTCTTTCCAGTTAGATGGCAGCAGATCCTGGCCGGATATACTCCAATTCCCCGCAGCGCGCCCTGATTCAGCCCGCAGGAAGTAACCTCCGCCTGTGCGATCTTTCCATCCTTATCAAACCTGATTTTCTCCGCGCACGCCTGCCGGCTGTAATTGGTCCGGTTCGTCTGGCGGTGGTAAAATACATACCACTGATCGCCTGCCTTTTCAATTCCACCGTGAGTATTGCCTAGGCAGTTCACTGCCTCCCCCTCGTCTCTTCCGTCCAGAAAAATATCTCCAATATCCACCAACGTGCCGCCAAATTGATAGCCTTCGTCCGGCCTGTCGCTGATGGCATAGCATAATTCATGGCTCTGCACAGAAGAATACACAAAATAATATCTGCCGCAGATTTTTCGGATAGAGCTCGCTTCAAAAAACTCATGTCCGCAAAAACCTCCTGTCCCTTGATCACGCAGATCTGGCATCAGTTTTTTCGGTTCTTCTTTTAAAGTCAGCATGTCCGGTTCCAGCTTCATCACCTGAGATCCCTTCCGCGGAGTATCAGGATCCTTATCAATCCATTCCTGAGAAATAGGCGCATTACCAGAATACAGATAGATCTCCCCGTCATCATCCACGAAAATTCCTGGGTCAAACTGAATCAGATCTCCTTCCCTCGTTCCCAGAGGCGTTCCGTCCTTGTGACGCACCAGTCCGAGAAATTCATACTGTCCCGCCGGGGTATCACACACCGCTGCTCCGATTTCCGGCAGAAAGTCCAGACAATAGTACAGATAGTATCTCCCGTCCGGCCCTCGCACCACATCCGGCGCCCACATAGCATGAATACCTGGCGGGTTAAGTTCTTCCGGTCTTAGGAGTTCCATTCCCGGATCTGATTCGATCTTTGGCGTATCTTCCGAAATATTCTTATTCCGCGGATCCTGTTCCTTTTTGTAAATCACTCCTTCGTAGCGCCAATCCGTTAAGTCCGTCACATCTGCCGAATAGCACACATAGTCATTCAGGCAGAAATGCGCCCCTTGAAAACGGTCATGGCTCCCATAGAGATATATCCTGTCTCCAAATACATGCGGCTCTCCGTCCGGCACATATTCAAAGGACGGCAAGTACGGATTGAATGCCTGTCCACCTGTCTTTTTATTTTTCGCCTTCATTGTGGTTTTCTCCTTTCTTTCAAAAGATTCCAAAGTTATCATAGACATTTACTGCAGCTATTATACCATGCGGCACTTCCTCATACAACCACCAGGTTCATCTCTTGTATAAATCTGTACGATCTCCTTACCAAACTGCGAGCCTATATTTTTACACCTTAAATGAAACGGTAGCCTGCTTCTTTTCTGTCATAACATCCCGATCTAGCTTCAAATCTCTTTATTCGGCAGTCCCTATTGATATCATCTACATCTTGCTGCATTGTAAGCGATAATTTGCTGAATAGTATTTTAATTGGTATTTTATTTCTTGAATAAATCAGAATATGTGCCTGTTCAACTATTAGACGTTTTCCTCAGACAAAATGATAAAAACACACGGCAAAATCCCGCGCTCTAAGCTGTCTAATGTGATGAATTATAATGGAAATTATCTAAACAAGATTATGAAAAAATTACTGGAATGAATTTAATTAGATATGGTATGACATCTGTATAAAAGAGCCTGCCGGTTTCTTATGGAAACTAGCTTCTTATATAAACTGATTTGCCTGTGGAATTATAATCGTACGCATCATTCTGGCTAATAATAATCTGAAACTGATACGCCTCCACGATCTCATGTATAGCTGTGCAAGTTTGCTATATGTAAACAGCGTTGACCTAACTCTTTCATCAAAAAAAGACTTATCAAATCATAAAATAAGTCTTTTTATAAATGCCGCAGACCGGAATCGAACCGGTACGGGTATCACTACCCACGGGATTTTAAGTCCCGGGCGTCTGCCTGTTCCGCCACTGCGGCAAATCTGAAGCTAAATTCACGTCCATGCACCTGATATCTCCACCATTACATGGACTTCTCTATATACCTATATAGAATGGGACCTATAGGGCTCGAACCTATGACCCTCTGCTTGTAAGGCAGATGCT
>CANDMV010000147.1 GCA_947385875.1 uncultured Eubacterium sp.
GGTCACTCTCTTTCGTATTTTATTGTGTGCAAACTTATTATACATTAGAAAGTGACTTGTGCGTTATTTTATTTTCAAAAGTTGTAAAGTGGTGTTAAGAATATTTAACAGCGTAATTTGTTTATGATATGAACAAATTGCGCTGTTTATTATTTCAAAATCTTAACATCAAAAAATATGGTAAGAGTGTAAATGAAGGATTTATTTTTATCTATAATACATATATAATAAAATTAGATTATCGGTGAGGAACTACTAGCCGACTTGAGGGCAGGATTAATAAATAGGATATTTTGAACATGCAATCGATAATCTTTATAAGGCAAAATTTGTATGATATCAAACATAAAAATAGAACATGGAAAGGAAGAAAACATATGTTGGCTGCTGTGAAAGGAATTATAAGAGGAAATACGGTTTTTATTGAAAATGAAGACTTATATGAATATGATGGTTCGGAGGTTGTAGTTACATTTCTTGACCAACCAGTCAGAAACAAAAAAAGAGAGCCTGTTGATTGGGATAGTTTTGTAATACCAAGCGAAAGAGGAAAAAATGTGGATGAATATATGAAGGAGATGCGTGAGGATGACAGATGATAGGAAAGTGTTTATTGATACTGCTCCATTTATATATTATATTGAAGGCAGCGTAGGAAATCCAGAATATTCAAATAAGGCTAAAAGATTCTTTGCAGACTGTTATGAATTGGAAGTAAAACTGTATACGTCAGTCATAACGATTGAGGAATATAAGGTTTTTCCTTACCGTAATAACCGTTATGAGTTAATCGAATCATTCGAACGTCTTATACGTGTTCTCAATATTGAGACTGTTAATATTGATAAAACTGTGGCTGACAAGGCGGCACAGATTAGGTCAGTTTATAAAGGATTTAAGGGTATGGATTCTTTGCAGTTAGCTGCAGCATGTTTGAAAAAATGTGATTCGTTTTTAACAAACGATGAACAGTTAAAACAATTTAAAGGCATAAAATGTAACACAATGGATGATATCGAATGCTAAAAGAAAGCAAGCGGCGTTTTTAACTCATGAAATGTATTTTGAAAGGGACTGCAGCTGGTTAAAACAGGTTTCTCTCGTGGGAATTTATTTTATACAGCCGGAAATCTGCATCAGATTTCCGGCTGTATTGTTTAGGAATGAAAAACATCAAATTATTTGGCCAAAGCCCTCTTTTCCGCAAGAATACGCACATTTTCATCCACTTGCTTTTTACCGAGCGGATAGACAAAAAGCAATAAGAGAAAGATCGCGAAATAGCATAAAGCAGGAACAATCGTCGCGCAGTTATAGATACCTATTTTGACGCTCTCAGTCTGCTCCACTCCGGTCGTAGAGCTGACATAGCCGATCAGAGTCAGCGTATAGCCGCCGATGCCGCCTGCCAGTGCCTGCCCGACCTTGCGCGCAAAAGAGTACAGCGAATAGACTGCACCGTCAATCCGCTCATTCGTACGGATTTCCTGATAGTCAATCACATCCCCGATAAAAGCCCAGATCAGCATGTTCAGCAGTCCCATGCCGATTCCGGTGATTACCGTCATCAAAATGAAAATCATAGGATTTTTCAATTTCAAAATCCATAAGATAAAGAATACAGCAGATGCCACCAGCATACCTGCCGCGCAGACCTCTTTTTTGCCGAATTTATCAGAGAGCTTTGTAGCAAAAGGCGCGCACAGGATCATTGGAAGCATGGATGCGAGGCTTACAAGGGATAGAATTTTTGTATTGTTAAAGTAATCCTTGTACAAGTATGTATTCATTGTCTGTCCCAGAAGGGAGCCTAACAGAAGCAGCAGCGCTATGATAATGATAATCAGCAGCGGGCGGCAGGTAAACAGCTCTTTGTAGGTTTTGAAAAAGTTCTCTCCGCCCTGTTCTTTTTTCTTAGTCGGGACTACGACACGTTCTGTAGTCATTTTATAACAGACCAGATAAAATACAGCCGCAAATATGCCATAGATAACTGCCATCATAGTCAGCTTTTCAGGCAGGATAATGCTCTGTCCGTCTGCGTTGGTGCCATAAACAATCCGGGGTGTAACCATGCCTACGATTAAGGCGCAGAGTACAGCGCCGACTGTTCGATAAGTAGAAAGCGATGCGCGGTCTTTTGGGTCGTTGCTTATGACAGATGCCAGACAGCCGTAAGGAATGTTGCAGGCGGTATATACAAAGCTTCCCCAAAAGATATAGGTAATAAACATATATGCGACACGGGCACCATATGGCCAGTCGCGGACAAAATATAAGTACATCAGCATACTTGCGATTCCCATCGGGACAGCCATAATCTTAATCCATCTGCGGAAACGTCCATCCTTTGTGGGTTCACAGGTGTCGCAGATCCTGCCCATTGTAACATCAGTGAAAGCGTCTACAAAGCGCGCAAGTAAAAATAATGTGCCGACCAGCGTACCAGCCATGCCAAGCACATCGGTGTAAAAAACAGTAAGGTAAGTGTTGGCGAAGACAAAGGCAAAGTCGTTGCCAAAATCGCCGCTGGCATAGCCTATTTTATCTCTCAATCCAAAAGGTCTTTGTTTTGTATCTGTATTCATAAATTGCTCATTCCTTTCGTTCACTCAGATTTTCATATGAAATCTTCATGTGCTGTTTTACTTTGAAAGTCTTATCGCGAAGCGATTTAGATCTAGGTATACTCACAGGGCACGATGTCCGTATGCGCCCACGACTTTTATTCTTGGTGATGCGCAGATTGCGCATGTAGGTTTGTTTTGAAAACGCATATCAGTCTTACCAGATAAACAGAGACTTTCCTTTCAGCCTTAGGACTGCTTCGATAAAGTAATAATCGCCATAGATAATCGGCACATGCGTCTCGCTGCCGTCCGGGTCATGATAGAAGAAGGTGCCTCCATTCATGATCGAATCCTCATCCGGATTCCAGTTGCAGAATTTCTGTTCACAGGCTTTGAGGATATGAAACGCTGCCTGTGTGTATAACCGTTTCTCATATTCCCCCACCAGACTGGCAATTTCTAAAATGCCTGCCGCCGTAATCATGCCGGCAGTTGTATCATACTTGACAGGCTCTGCCGGAGCACGGTAATCGACGAGCGGCAGCCAGCTGGTAACAGACATATTTGAAATGCAGTAATGTGCGCACTGCTTGGCAGTCGCAAGAAAGCTTTCATCACGCTCGTAAATATGGTATATGGACTATAACATATGGGCAGGAAAAGTGTTAGAATAAATGGATAAGTATTCGGATAAATTGAAGATATATTTGTGGAAAATTGACAAAAAAGTCATTTTCAACATCATAGATTGTTGAAAATGACATTAGAAGCTGACTTAATTATAAAATAGGTGATGTTGAAATGCAGCACATCCGATTTTTGCCACGTGCTTTCGGAAATTTAGGTCGGTCAAGCAAAATTTTGCCTCGCTTTTTTCAATACATCGTCTTTTGGCTGCGGTACTCCTTAGGAGAGCTTCCAGTCAGACTTTTGAAAACACGTCCGAAATAACTCAGATCCTCATACCCTACATACCGGCTGATTTCCTGTATCGGCAGACTGCTGTTTTCGAGCAGCTCGCTGGCACGCTCGCAGCGAAGGGACATGATATACTGCTTCACAGTTTTTCCGGTTTCTTTCTTAAACATCTGTGTGAAATGCTGCTGGGTAATATGGTTCATTTCGCACAATTTTTCGGCATGAATCGGCTGATTAAAATGAAGCTCTATGTATTGAACCGCACGTTTTACATAGGGAGAGTAAGTATTCTGCTGATTTTTTCGGACAGCCTGACAGAATGCGGTAATATACTGAACCATCAGATTGTGAAGCTGCGATTCCTCTTTTGCGTTGTGCAATTTCTGTGCGTATTTCAAAAATATACCGTTGGTTCACCTCTTCATATTCACTGTATTCTTCAGGTATCTGAAATGGAAGGTCTTCTGTTTCCTGTGCGGTCATGTTTATATGGATAGGCTTCAGGCTGCTGTCATCTGTTATATTTTTAAGTATTAAAAACGCAATATGCTCGGCGTGAAGCTGCTGCGTAATCGGCAGGCTGCATCGATACACCTTGTACGGCATCAGCACATCAGCCTGCAGGCCGCGTTTTATCAGCAGCTCCTTGGCGGCGGTCTCATGCCATGAAGTGGTAACATACGGCTCTAGAATAATCATTCCCGAACTGGTATTCATAAGTATCACATGGGTATCCAGCGTGTCTGTTACTTCGTAAATACGATTTTTTTCTTTTCGCTCCTGAACAAAAAACGACTGTAAGCCTTTTGACGTATACAAGGGCTGGAGCGACGGTGAAAAGCAAAAAGAATTTTCAAAATCTTCAAGTGTCTTGGTGTCATTTTTAGAAACCGTCAATGCAAGATGGCTGATTTCTGGGATTAAAAGCTGAGCGTTTTTTAAGAAACTCATGGGCCTGCTCCTTTATATTCTCTGATGCAAAGCGGGCGCTCCGCTTTTCGTTAAATATTTATTACATTAATTATACCAATGCAGGGGACATATGTATACATGTAAAATAGAGAAAATAAGTGACAGTAATAGAGAATATAAAATTTATATATTTACATAAAATTATAAGAAGTGTTATAATGTCTGTGTTATGAAGAAAAAGAGATCAATTAGGTATTGAAAAACTGAAAAAAATGGACAGTTCCAAGGGCTGGCAGCACAAACAGAAAATGTATGTACAAGAAATCGTTAATCGTTGAATAGGTTTTGCCAAAGGGTATAAGAGTAAAGCTAGAAGAAGCAGTGAAAGAATTAGGGAGAAGAAATATGACACAGATCATTCAGGAATCAGTTCGGATGCTTGAAATGCTGCCGGAAAGTGAACAGGAATTTGCGAGCCGGTTTATCAAAAGGCTGGTGCTTGCATGGGACCCAGAATTTACGAAATTAACCTGCGAAGAAAGGAAGAGGCTGGAGGCCGCCGAAAAGAGAATGGATAGCGGGGAATATATAAAAGATTGTGATATAGAATGGGATTAATTAAGATTGTGGCTTCAGCAAGACGCATATTACAATCCTAGTCGTACAATGGCGCATCTGCTGCCGGAGAATCTGGAGGAAATCGAGCTGCCGCACATCGAGGAAAAAGAGCTCTGTTTTTATGAGAACCTTGTGGAGGCGGCAGCCGGGAATGCACAGCCGTTTGTAACACATGAACAGATTATACGGCTTATGGAAGTGGTAGACAAAGTGATGGAGTATTGTTATCATTCTACTCCATCAAATATATCTCCCAGCCGCATCTTTATATGTGGAAAGCTCTTTAATACAATCTCTTGTTCTGCATTATAATCTTCCTCTTCTTTATCAGACTGTAACATATAGTTTTGTTCTAAAATATACCGTCCATTTTCCAAATAATAAATTTCAACAGAACCTTGTGGCGATACAATCCAGTATTCTTCCACACCTGCCTGTTCATAAATATCTTTCTTCTGAGTCTTGTCACGCTTAGCCGTTGATGGACTTAGTATTTCAGCAATAAATTTAGGAACTCCATAATAAGCGCCGCCCTTTAATTGTTTTCTATCACAAACTACCATAAGGTCTGGGCATAAGTAATCATCATTAAGATCTGGATGATATTTAAAATCCAAATTCTCCATAAAAACTAAGCATAAACTGTTTTTCAGACCATATTTTATGATAGTATTAATATTATTATTAATAATACCATGTATGAAATTAGGAGACGGTGACATATCATAAATTACACCATCAATTTTTTCGTCCTTTTTTCGTTCGAATTCTGCTAATCCCATATTTTCACATCCTTTCTTAAACAGAATTATAACACATCTCAATATGCACAGCAAGAAATGTAACAGTTCAGCCCAGTACTTTGCATTTACTATGTTACAAAGAAATATTTTGCTTTCATAAACAGCTTGTTTTTATGATTGGCAGATAGTATAATTATGAAAAAATTGTGCAGAAAAATTTTCCGTGCATCCAGAAGCTTCACGGTCACAGCTAGAATACCATAAGGAGACAAAACTAAAATGAATGAGAAGACAGCAAAATCTCGCAACGGAGCCATAGACTTCCTAAAATTTATTTTTTCATTAATGGTTGTTCAGTTCCATTCTTCGAACCTGACAAAAATCAAGACGACCCCATTTGTAGGCGGAGCGATCGCCGTAGAATTCTTTTTCCTTGTGTCAGGATATTTAATGGCGGCTTCCATTTCACGATACAAGGAAAATGAGATTATGGTCGGGCGTGACACCAGACATTTTATGCTGCATAAAATCAGAGGTCTCTGCCCAGAGATTTTTATTGCATGGGGAATAGGATTTGTTGTACAGCATATGGGAAAAGAGAACACGCTTTCGTCTCTTTTAAAAGACCTTATGACAGGGGTATGGGATTTGTTTTTTCTGCGGGAATCAGGCTTGGAAGGATTCCGGGCGAATCCGGCAGCGTGGTATATATCGGCTATGCTGCTTGCTATGCTTGTGCTCGTGCCCCTGTTTTTGAAAAACCGGGATGTATTTTTGAATGTATGGGCACCGATCCTAGCGATCGCGGCGCTTGGGTATCTGTCCAAAAATGTCGGCGATCTGCGCGGCCCTACGGACTGGCTGGGGTTTTGCTATAAGGGTTGGCTGCGGGCAGTGGGTGAGCTGTGTCTAGGGGCGATCTGCTGGGGCATCTGTCAGAATGTAAGGAAGATGGGAGATTCCTTTACTTTACTTGCAAGAATACTGCTGACGATGCTGGAAGCAGGTTGTTATCTGAGCGTGATATTGTGGTCGTATCAGCATAAAGGATCACAGATGGATTTTGTCATGCTGCTGTTTTTTGCAGTCGGGGTGGTTGTGACATTCAGTAGCCAGAGCCTGCTTTCATCCGTTTTTAATAATTCTTTGGTATATTTTTTGGGAAAAATCAGCTTCCCGATCTATCTGGCCCATAATTATTGGAGTCATGCGCTGGTCAGAATCTATCCGGGGCAGTCTTATGCGCAGCTGTATCCAAAGTATGCAGCGGCAGTCTTAATAACGACGTGCGTGATTGCGCTGACTGCAGAGGGACTGCGCAGGGCGGCACCGTCATGCGGCGCATTGTGCAGACGGCTGTTTTATATTGATAACAGGAAAATGGATGCTCAGTAACAGTTCAGATAAACTGTTACATTTGTGGATCGCCGCTCACCTTACCCCCCCCAGCTGTTTTTGATAAGCTTAACAAAAATTACGAATCGGATATAACTGTTACCGACAGGCTGTCTCATGTATTGCCTGGCAGAGTCCCTCTCTCAGCGTCCGCACAGCCAAAACGTAACGCTCTATCTAAACTGTTACGATACTCACGAGCGATAGCATTCTCCACAAATCTTTCGGTATGAACGCTCGTGCAGTAACGGATAAATAACAGCATAAAGGCAATACTATACGAAAGGAAGTACGAATAGAGGAAATACGAATATGAAGATACTGCTCGTAGAAGATGAAAAAGACATGAATCACATTATCAAAAAAGAACTGGAATCAGAAGGCTATCTGGTAGATGCCTGTTTTGACGGAGAAAGCGCGCTGGATTATCTGGCAGCAGAAGAGTATGACGGCGTGATTTTAGATGTCATGCTGCCGGGACTCAATGGCTTTGAAGCGTTAAAAAAGGCACGCAGGCGGGGGATACAGACTCCGGTATTGTTTTTATCAGCACGCAGCCGTGTGAACGATATAGTAGAAGGGCTTGATATTGGCGCTGATGATTATCTGGTCAAGCCTTTTGCGTTTCAGGAGCTGTCTGCGAGAGTACGGGCGATGACCCGTAAAAAGGCGGGAGTCCATGAGAATATATACCGCTGCGGAGAATTGAGCGTGAATTGCAACGAGCATATCGTAAAACGGAAGGATACAGTCATCAGCCTGTCTCCGAAGGAGTTTTCCGTACTGCTGTATTTAATACGGAATCAGAATATCGTGGTCACCCGTGAACAGATTGAGGCAAACATATGGGATATGGATCACGACAGCTATTCTAATGTGATCGATGTATATATCCGTTATCTGCGCAAAAAGATTGACGATCCTTATGAGACGAAATTAATTCATACAATCAGAGGGGTGGGATATGTATTAAGAGTGCAGGAATAAAGCAGACAAGCACAAAAGGTGCTTTAGAGTCCGGCTTGCAGGACGTGATAGGTATTAAGGGAGCAGGAATAAAGCAGATGAGCGAGGGCGGTACACGAGAGTCCGGCTCGCAGGGCGGGATAGGCGCTAAGGGAGCAGGAACAAAGCGGGTATCAATCGGACACCACATTCTGCAGCTTTTAATCGCGGCATTGGCGGTAATGGCAGTGGTTATGCTGATCTTTGTGCATATTCTGGCGAATGTAGCGGTTGAGTATGATATAAAAATGAATCTGGAACGAGAACTATACAAATGCCATAAAGAAATATCTATAAACGCCGCAGGGCAGATTCTAAGCAGCGATGATTTTTTTCAGAGGGATGGAGAAATTGTTATTTTAGTGATAGACGCTTCCGGAAAAGTGTTAGCGGGAGAATATCCAAAAGGGTATCCTAAGGATATAGAGCTGGGAGTGAAAAAGCTCCAACAGGCATCAGTAGGCAAAGAGACTTATTATATACGGGATATTCGAAAATATATTGATAATGGGCCGCAGATTTATGTGCGCGGTGTTGTCCGCAGGTCTGATACTTACAGCCGTTACCAGATGATGGAGTACCTTGCGGCAGTCAGCATACTGATCGTATCCGGGGTAGCGATTTTAGGGGGCGTTCTGCTGTCAAAGCGTATCTCAGGTTCCTTAAAAGATATGTGCCGGACAGCCGAGGGGATTGGCCAGAATATGAATATGTCCAAGCGTATGGAATATGACGGACGTTTTTATGAGCTGGATGTACTTGCGCATGCAAATAACAGGATGCTGGACCGTTTAGAAGAGACGTTCCGTCAGCAGGAGCAGTTTACATCGGATGTGGCGCATGAGCTGCGCACGCCGATTGCGGTCATGACGGCACAGTGCCAGTATGTCCGCGAAAAGTCGGTAAGCAGAGAAGAAGTGAAAGAGGCGTTCGAAGTCATTGAGCGACAGACATCGAAAGTAAATACGATTATATCCAGACTGCTGGAGCTGTCAAGACTGGACTATGACAGAAGGGGGATTCAAAAGGATGATGTCGATCTCCCGGAAATCGTACAGTCGGTATGCGAGGATTTACAGCTGAAATCCGGTGACAGCCTGAGGTTTCAGCTGAAGCTTTCCGACGCGCATGTCATTGGAGATATTAATCTGGTAATGATAGCGATACAGAATCTCCTGACGAATGCAGTCAAATACAGCATGTCAGGTTCTGTGATTGAAGTAGAAACGGGAATGCGCGATAAAATGGCGTATGTAATAGTGAAGGATTATGGAATGGGAATACGCGAAAGTGATCTGGCACATATATTCAAGAGGTTTTACAAGGCAGACAAGTCCAGAAATTCTGAAGGGTTCGGTCTGGGGCTTCCTCTTACAATGAAAATTGCTCAAAAGCACGGCGGTACGGTGCTGGTAGAAAGCAGGGAAGGAGAGGGAAGCACATTTATACTACAGCTGCCAGACATAGAGGAAGTCAGGTTATGAGACTTAGAAATATAATGAATCGAGTGATCTAGATAAAAAATAATTATGAATCAATAAAAACGCAAGGAGAAGGAAAGAGGAATGAACACGCTTTATATTCACATCGGCACGACAAAGACAGGAACAACAGCTATCCAGAGCTTCTGCATCGATAATCAGGAAGTGTTAAACAAGAAGGGATATTACTATCCGCTGTTTCCATACCGTTATACAGCGGTATCCGAGAGAAGGAATGCGCATTTTTTAATCGCAGAGGATTATAAAAACAGGGCAGGAGCATTCCGGGAAGGTATGGACAGGATTATAGAACTGTTTCAGACATATTCAAATGTGATTCTTTCGGATGAAGGCATCTGGTCTGCGAATTATGAACAGCGTATGGGCATGTGGAAAGCTCTGCGTGCAGAGAGTAAAGAGCATAACTTTCAGGTCAAGATCATTGTATATCTGCGCAGACAGGATACGTATTTGATTTCTGGCTGGAATCAGATGGTAAAGAGCGGATTTTCTCAGGGGGCGATAACGTCTTGGAGTGATTATTCCGGTGACAGGACTCTGATTAATAAGATGAACTATGGGACGCGTCTGAAAAAACTGGCAAAAATGTGGGGCAGGGAAAATATCAAGGTGCGCCGTTTTGAGCCGAAACGGTTTATCGACGGGTCAATTTATGCGGATTTTCTAAAAAATATTGATCTGGAATTAACAGATGAATATCAGATTGCGCAGTCTGTGCGCAATGTAAGGCTGGCAGGCAACACGCATGAAATACAGAGAATCTTAAATGGGATGACAGGTATGAATCGGACATATCACGGCTTTTTCAGGCGGGCGCTTCTGACATACGCAGACAAGTCAGGAGAAGAATATCCATGCGAGATGTTTTCAAAAGAGGAAGCGCAGGAATTTATGGAGAGGTATCGGGAAGAAAACAGTATGGTATCTGATCTGTTTTTTGACGGGGAAGAGCTGTTTGAAATGAATTGGAAAGACATTCCGAAGTGGGAAAAGGATAACCCGCATATGCAGGATGACATGATACGCTTTATGGGGGCCTGCTGTATGCAGCTGATTGACGATAACAGTAAAATGAAGGAGGAAATCAAAGAATTAAAAGCAATGGTTCGTCATCCGTTTAGAGGAATAGGAAAGCGGCAGTCAAAGAACAAGTAGCGGACCGTAATGGAATGCAGAAAGCTCGCTATGACTCATAAATTTGGGATAATGCTCCATGACATTGCTGTGTTAAAACTTCTGGGGCGAAATTTTGCCTTGCAGTTGGTTGACAACTTTCTGTTATTTCAATACAATAATATATGGAAAAGAAAAGAGACTTCAAAGTGCAGCCGTGCAAGAGGAGGAGCTGCGGATGAACACACTGTATGTACACATAGGCACAACTAAGACAGCTACGACAGCGATTCAGAATTTTCTCGTAGATAATCAGGAGCTGCTGAAGAAAAAAGGATACTGCTATCCATTGTTTCCTTACCATTATGATGAAGTGTCAGATAAAAGGAACGCACATTTTTTAGTTGCGCAAATCATATCAGACCGACAGAGCGGGGTCTTTCGGGAAGGCATGGATAAAATTCTGGAATTATTTCAGACTTATCCTAATATCATTCTTTCGGATGAAGGAATCTGGTCATCGTCCTATAAACAGCGGATGAGTACATGGAAGGCGCTGAAAGCAGAAGGGAAGGAGAATGGATTTCGGGTTAAGATTATCGTATATCTGCGCAGGCAGGATACGTATCTGGTATCTGGCTGGAATCAGATGGTGAAAAGCGGCATCGGTCACGGAGCAGTCAAGACATGGGAAGAGTATGTGAATGACCGGCTGTACGTCCGCAAAATGGAATACCATATACATCTAAAAAAGCTGGCTGAGTTCTGGCATAAAAAGAATCTGACTGTCAGGCGGTTTGAGCCAAAGCGGTTTATTGGCGGGTCAATTTATGCAGATTTTTTAGACGCAGCAGGACTTGAATTGACGGAAGAATACCAGATCGAGCAGTTTATGCGCAATGAGCGTCTGGAAGGCAATACGCAGGAGATTAAGCGTATTTTGAACAATATGCCCGGCATGATAGAGAATTACCAGAGCTTTTTCTGTCACGCACTGCTTTCCTATGCGGAGCTTTCAGGCCGTGAATATCCATGTGATATGCTCTCTCAGGAAGAAGCAGAGGCATTTATGGAGGATTATAAAGAAATTAATAAGCAGGTGGCGGAAGAATTTTTTGGTGAGAAAGAGCTGTTTGAGATGAATCGGAAGAATCTTCCCAAATGGGAAAAGGATAATCCTTATATGACAGACGACGTGATCCGGTTTATCGGGGCCTGCTGTATGAGCCTTCTTGATGAAAATAAGAAGCTGCATCAGGAAATTAGCGAATTAAAAAGCTTATTGCAGCATCCATTACGTACGATCAAGCGGAAAGTGATTTCAAGATTCTATACTGACTAGAGCGTGTTTGAAAAATCATTCCCGCGATCTGCACTCCCCACTTTGCGGAG
>CANDMV010000148.1 GCA_947385875.1 uncultured Eubacterium sp.
GCAGCTGCCGTAACAAGGCTTCCTGTCTGTTCTCCAATATATGCCAGTAAAAGCCCCAGCGTAAAAGCATATACGCCCTGCACCAGATTAAAATGCAGCGCTCCAAACAGCAGAGCGGACAGCAGAACAGCCATGCTGCGTCCACCCTTATACCGAAGCCTCTGATATACAAAGCCGCGGTATACCAGCTCTTCAACCATGGGCCCTATCACACACAGGGTAATTATTTCAATCAGCAGACGGTTATTGTAAAAAATGTCTGACACATGCTTATAGCCTGCCGAGATTTCGGTAAGCCCCGTAAATACGATCAGATAGTTGCAGGCTATACTGCACAGCGCAACTGCTGATACATAACAAAATGAGGCCGGGTATCGATAGGCAGATTTTTTTACTGCACGGACTAAAATACGCTCTCGAACAGCATACCAGATGAAAAAAGCCAGACATACCAAAAGAGCGATTCCCTGCATGATAATTGCCGAGCAATCCGGCAGAGCCAGAGCAATTACGCTGTAGGTAATACTGGATAGAGCGGTATAAAGCAGTGCAGGAGATGCTGCATAAATGAGTGTATGCAGAGTGATCCTGCCTGTGGATTCGTCTGATTTTAGAGCCGGACTGCTGTCAGCTTCCTTTTTTAACTTATTGTTTATTTTTTTCTTATATTCATGTTTTGAGACATTCTGCACTATTTTTTATTCTCCTGTCATCTTATCATGGTTCCAGTACTGCCGCTGCATCGATGAAACAGTGACAGGCAGGATCTCGATGCTACTTATGTTCTTCCATCAGCTTTTCATACATCTGCTGTACTGTCTGATGAAACAGGGGATGACGATACCAAGGCGCTATTTTTCTCAATGGCTCTAACACAAAATACCGGTTCTGCATATCGATATGAGGAATTGTCAGCTGCGGCGTATTGACTACCTCATGGTCATAAAACAAAATATCCAAATCCAGAGTACGTGGCCCCCAGTGGATCTCTCTCGTCCTTCCTGAACGGTCTTCGATTTCGTGCAGCTTCTCCAGCAGCTGCTGTGGATTCAGCACCGTTTCCAGACGCAGCACACAATTTATGAAATTATCCTGTTCAACACTTCCGTAAGGCTCCGTCTCAATAAAATCAGACACTTCGCACACTCTGCACGAGGAAAGCGCATTTAATTCTTCTACTCCTTTTTGAACATATGCACGCCTGTCACCCAGATTCGAACCAAGCGAGAGATAGACGGTATGACGTATCCGATCTACAGATACACAGACATTTTTAATCGGCAGTCCGATCGGTGCCCACGGCTTCTTTACCTTGATACGGATTTTCTTTACCTGTCTATACTGCATCAAAAGCTCTTCTGCCAGATGCTCTGCCGCTGATTCAATCAGCTTAAATGTATGCTCCTGCATATATTTTGTAACAAAATGGCATACCTTCCCATAATCAATCGTATGTTCCAGATTATCGGTCTGTCCAGCCTTCGATAAATCCACATCCATGTAAACAGATACCAGAAACTGCTGTCCTAAAATATTTTCTTCCATATATACGCCATGTTTTGCGTATATGCTCATGTCCTGAATAATAATCTGATCCATAATTTCATCCCCTTGTAATAAATTTAAATATTCGTATGCAGTACTGCCTGCGCCATGCGAATCGCGCGTACATTTTCTTTTATGTCATGCACTCTTACAAATGCATAATGTGCAAGCACCGCAAAAACAGTAGTGACCAGAGTCCCTTCCAGCCGCTCATCTACAGGCAACTCAAGCGCCATACCAATCATAGATTTGCGTGATGTGCCAAGCAGCATCGGATAGCCAAGTGCATGGAACTGTTCCAGACACCGGACAACCTTCAGATTCTGCTCAAAAGTCTTTGCAAATCCTATACCCGGATCTAATAGAATCTTCTGCTCTGGAATGCCTGCCTTCTGTGCCAGTTCGATGCTCTGGCGAAGGTCTGTCATCACATCCTGCATAAAATCCTGGTACTGCAGATTCTCCCGGTTATGCATCAGGCAGCAGCAGACACCGCTGTCTGCGATGACCCCTGCCATAGCCGGATCATATTTTAATCCCCATATGTCATTGACCATGTCTGCACCTGCCAGAATCGCTTCACGGGCTGTCCTGCTCTTATAAGTATCTACTGACAGCGGCACATCAAACCGCCTTTTCAAAGCTTCTATAACTGGCAGAATGCGATCCATCTCTTCTTCGTCGGATATTTTTTCATGTCCCGGTCTGGTAGATTCCCCGCCTACATCTATGACATCCGCGCCTTCTTCCATCATCTGCTGTACATGCATACACGCCGCATCCAGTGTATTCCATCTGCCGCCGTCAGAAAATGAATCCGGCGTCAGATTTAAGATGCCCATGACATATGTATTTTTACTAAAATCAAATTCTTTTGTTCCTATTTTCATCCTAATTCAATTCCAAGATTTCTTATATATTCTAACCACTTAAAATTCTAAAGACCGCAGAATTTATTGTCATCACAATTTCGATGCTTAAATTCTTTTTTAATTCTTGCCATCAGATTTTTTATTTTCTCGATTTCTCAGCTGCAAATCTTTTTCTTTCACTCAATTTATAAGCTTGGATTCTTTCGCTCATTTCACGGCTGTAAATCTTTTTCTTTCGCTCGATCTCTCAGCCTCGATTCTTTCGCTAAACCTCTCAGCTTCGAACCATTTGAAAGAAACGATTCTGCAGCGGTTCATTTTCTTCGAAAATCCCCCTTGCCGCAAATGTAACCGTCGTGCTGCCAGGCTGACGGACTCCGCGCATCGTCATGCACATATGCTCAGCCTCCAATAAGACCATAGTCCCCTTCGGCTTTAAATACTCCATAACAGCATCTGCAATCTGTACTGTAAGCCGCTCCTGAAGCTGAGGCCTGCGGGCATACACCTCAACCGTACGGGCCAGCTTGCTAAGGCCTGCGACTTTGCCATCCGGGATATATGCGACATGTGCTTTACCATAAAACGGCAGCAGATGATGCTCACAAACTGAATAAAATACGATGTCTTTTTCAAGCACCAGATCAGCATCCTGTGTCTGAAATGTCTTTGCCAGCGGCACGGCTGCACTCTGCCTCATCCCGGCAAAAATCTCCTCATACATTCTGGCAATCCGCTCCGGCGTTTCTCTCAGCCCTTCCCTTAACGGGTCTTCACCGATTCCCTCCAGCAGCAGCCGGACACCCTCTTTGATTTTATCTTCATCCATCTGTCCTATCATAAACTTCTATCACCGCCTGTCTGATGTCTTTCAGAAAAGAAAACGAACCAAATGCCAGCACAATCCCTTCTGCGCCTGCCGTCTCTGCCGCCAATGACACGGCATGAGCTATGTCGGGTACGAAAGAGACCTTTTGATGGCAGCGTCCTGCCCATTCAGCCAATACTGCGCCATCTAACGCCCTGTCATTTGGCGGCGTTATCGTATAAATCTGTGCTGCATATGGCAGAATTGGCTGTAAAGCTTTTTCGTAATCTTTATCTGCAAGTACCCCTATTATATATACAATGTAGCGGTTTGTAAAACGATTTTGTATCGTGTTCTGTAAAAAAGCCACTGCATCTTCATTGTGCGCACCATCGATGTAAAATTCCGGCTGCTCATAAATCCGTTCAAACCTGCCATGCAGCTGTACTTTCGCAAGCCCTGCCCTCACTGCCTCTGCCGTGATTTGAATCCCTTTTTCCCGAAGCGCTTTCATAACAGAAAGTACGCACGCTATATTTTGTCTTTGAAACTCTCCGGCTAATGCGCAGTAGAATGTTTTACCGGACAGCTCTGTTTCAAAATCCGTTTTCTGATGACCCGGCATCGGCTTCGGACATTCTCCCTGCTTATCATTCACAAATATATTCTGAAGCTGCTGTTCCGATAACACCTTAAAATAACTTCCCTTTTCATCGTAACTAAAATCCGCAAGTCTGTCAGGCTCCGCGATATACAGTCTGCATCCTGACAGCTCTGCTTTTTTCTTAATAACCGCTGCCGCTTCCGGCTTCTGCACAGCCGAAACGCATGGACAGCCAGCCTTCATAATCCCTGCCTTCGCCTTAGCGATTTCAGCCAGAGTATTCCCCAGCACTGCCATATGATCCATACTGATTGAAGTCAATACGCTGCACAGCGGATGAGTAATGAAATTGGTTGCATCCAATTCCCCGCCAAGCCCGGTTTCCAGCACTACAAAATCGCAGTTTCTGCGATAGAAATAGCAAAATGCAGCCGCTGTCTCGATCTCGAACGCTGTCGGATGTGCCAGCCCTTCTGACTGCAGATCCAGACATGCCTTTCGCACCTTAGTAATAAGCTCAGCAAATTCCTGTGAGGAAATCGGCTCTCCGTCAACCGAAATAATCTCCTCCTCAGAAAATACTGCCGGAGAAGAATATACTCCTGTCCGATAACCGGATTCTTTAAGAATCGAAGCTGTCATCGCACACACCGAGCCTTTTCCATTTGTGCCCGCTACATGTATGATGGACAGCTTTTCCTGAACATTCCCTAACCGCTCCATGAGGTTTCGAATCTGGTCCAGCCCATAGACGCTCCCTCGTTTACTGATCTGCTGTATATAATTTCTTGCCTGCCTGTCATTCATGAACGACCTTCTTATCCTTCCTAAATAAATCATCAAATCTGCTTTTTACATATTCTATCCGTCCATTATCCGTTAACTTATCACGACTCCCACGAGGGCTCGTCACTCTCCGCTTTTTTATCCCGTGTCATCAGCTCATACACCGCATCCTTCACCAGCTTATTCTCAAACAGCGCCGCATTCACCTGCTCGATAATCGGCAGATCTACGCCATATTTTCTGGCAAGCCCGACCGCTGCCTTTGCAGAATACACGCCCTCTACGACCATCTTTACTTCATCCATCGCCTGCTGCATCGTATATCCCTGCCCCATCAGCATCCCTGCCTTACGATTGCGGCTGTGTTTGCTGGCACAGGTAACAATCAAATCCCCGATACCTGTCAGTCCGCTCAGCGTCTCATTTTTTGCACCCATTGCCAGCGCCAGCCTGCTGATTTCATTGATTCCTCTCGTAATCAGCGCTGCTTTGGTATTATCTCCATAGCCCAGTCCATCTGCCATACCGGCAGCTAAAGCAATCACATTTTTAAGAGATGCCCCGATCTCCATGCCTATGACATCCGGGCTTGTATACACACGGAACGATTCATTCATAAAATAACGCTGCACGCGCTCCGCCGTATCTCTGCTTTTCGCGCCCGCCACAAGTGCTGACGGCATTCCCCTGCCGACCTCCTCTGCATGAGACGGCCCGCACAGTACCGCCGTAACCGCCTGTGGAATCTCCTGCTCGATAATCTGCGACAGCGTCATCAGCGTATCTTCTTCAACGCCTTTTGCAACGCTGATCATCAGCTGCCCCTCGGCGACATGCGCTGCCAGATTCTGCACCGTCTTTCTCGTATACATCGACGGCACTGCCAGCACAAGCGCATCCATTCCCACAGCCGCCTGCGCCATGTCAGTCGTATACTGCAGCGCATCCGGCAGCTTCACGCCCGGCAGTTTTTCTATATGCTCATGATGATTTTGCAGCATCTGGATCTCAGACTCAATCGCAGACCAGAGCGTTACGGAATGTCCGTTTTTGTCCAATACCACAGACAAGGCTGTTCCCCAGCTGCCTGCACCTATAATTCCTATTTTTGCCATGAATCCCGACTTCCTTCCTACAATCATGTATTTCTCTTAATTACGGTATAATACTCCGAAAAACGTATTTCAAATACTTCCATTGTCTTCCCTGCTGACTATGTTTACAAATCATAATCGTTTGCTCTGCAAAACATTTTTCAGGTCTTTCTTCCCTGCTGACTATGTTTTACAGATCACGACCTTTTGCTCCGCAAAACATTTTTCATTTACAGTTCACGATCTTATGCTCCGCAAAACATTTTCAAAGATTACAGTTCAGCTTTGGCTTCTTTTTAACGGAATCCGGCTTTAGATGCTCAAACTGTAATTTTTAAAGCTGCCATGTAAATCGAACTGATGCCGGATAACATCCGGCATACTATACTTTATTTTCCGTACCATTCAGCAGCCGTTTGATATTGGACTGATGACGAATAACACCCAGCACGCACACAATCCCCACGACAACGTATATTTCCGTTAACGCCTGCGCAGGCGCACCCAGTATGCCATTTTGCCCAAATACAATCGTCTGCACAAAAAATCCCAGACAGACCAGCAGCGACCCAACCGACACATACCGCTTTACAAATACGCTGAGTCCGAATAACACCATGCACACCGGCACTGCCCACGGACAAAATGCCAGCATCATGCCCGCCGTAGTCGCAATCCCCTTTCCGCCCTTAAACTTTAAATGTACCGGAAAGTTATGCCCCAGCACTGCCCCCAGCCCGGCATATGCCTCCAGAATCTTAATCCCCTGCGGATACCTGTTCTGGAATATCAGCCATACAAGCAGCACAGCGAATACTCCCTTAAACCCGTCGCCTAAAAATACAATGATGCCTGCCTTCTTTCCAAGCGTACGAAAGGTATTCGTCGTTCCGATATTCCCGCTGCCCATTTTCCGAATATCTACATTTACATGCTTTGCATAAAAATAACCTGTCGTAATCAATCCAAATAAATATCCAATCACTAAGGAAATCAAACGTGCAGCTGTCATTTTTTGCCCTCCCTCCGTTCCCGGATGATAAATTTGAGTGCTGTCCCGCGAAAGCCAAAGGCGTCCCGGATACGGTTTTCAATATACCTCGTATAAGAAAAATGCATCAGCTCTTTGTCATTTACAAAGATCACAAACGTCGGAGGCTTTACGCCCACCTGTGTAATATAATATAGCTTTAAATGCTTTCCCTTATCAAAAGGAGGCTGCTGCATGGCAACTGCTTCTGTCATGATTTCGTTCAGCACGCCGGTCGCTACACGCATGGAATTATTTTGAATGACCATATCGATCATTTCATACATTTTATGCAGTCGCTGTCCGGTCTTTGCGGATATAAACATAATCTCCGCATACTGCATAAAGCTTAACACCTGACGGATTCTTTCCGTCTGCCGGTAAATCGTCTTATCGTCCTTCTCCACTAAGTCCCATTTATTTACAGCAATGATAATCCCTTTGCCGCGCTCATGGGCAATGCCTGCGATCTTGGCATCCTGCTCGGTCACGCCTTCTACGCCGTCAATCAGAATAACGACCACATCGGCGCGCTCCACTGCCGTAACTGCACGTATAATACTGTAGCGTTCTATCTCTTCCTTAATTTTATTCTTTCTGCGTATACCTGCCGTATCGATAAACACATATTCCTGCCCGTTGAATTTTACCTCCGTATCGATGGCATCACGGGTCGTTCCGGCTATGTCAGATACGATCACACGGTCACGGCCGCACAGCTTGTTCACCAGAGAAGACTTTCCGGTATTCGGCTTTCCTACAATGGCAATCTTCGGACGCTCATCCTCTTCCTGCTCCCCGGTACTATTTGGAAAATATTTTATCACCTCATCCAGCATGTCTCCCAGTCCAAGCTTGGACGAAGCAGAAATCGGCATCGGCTCGCCAAGTCCCAGATTGTAAAATTCATAGACATCCATTAAAAATTTGTCAAAATTATCCACTTTATTTACAACCAGAACGACAGGCTTCTGAGACCGGCGGAGCATATCCGCTACCTTTGCGTCCGCATCCACAAGTCCCTGGCGTACATCTGCCATCATGATAATGACATCTGCCGTATCAATCGCAATCTGCGCCTGCTCACGCATCTGCGATAAGATAATATCCTTGCTGTCCGGCTCAATGCCACCGGTATCGATCATCGTGAAATCTTTATCTGTCCATGATACATCTGCATAAATCCTGTCTCTGGTAACTCCCGGCGTATCCTGCACAATCGAAATACGTGAACCGGCAAGTGCATTGAACAGTGTAGATTTTCCTACATTGGGCCGTCCTACAATGGCTACGATTGGTCTGCTCATTTTCTATCTCCTATTCTACTCTAAAAATGCATCATATAAGTCCTGACCGTTAGAGTTTACAATAACTATATTGACTTGTAAAGCATTTTTCAGTTCTGTGACCGTCATATCATCCAAAAAAACCTCTTCCCCGCTGCGCAGAAGAGAGCACGGCAGCAAAAGCCGCTCTCCCAGCTCCCTGCCCTGAAGCTGCCCCAGCAAATCCTGCCCGGTCAAAAGCCCGGATACTGTAATCATCTCTCCGAAAAAATCATTGCGCACTGCAAATACTTCTATCTGGCGAGCCGGGTGACGCTGCATAAATCTTTGCGCTAATTCCTCGATCACAGGCGCCGCCAGAGCACCGGTTGCAACTGAAATCCTGGATGAGAAACGCTCCTTTTGCTCTTCTATATCTTCTATAACGCTGCGCATTTCATCTGATTTCTCCGCGGCTTTGGCATTTCGCATTTCATCTGATTCCTCCGTGCCTGCAGCTCTTCGCTCTCCATCTGATTCCTCCGCATCTGCGGCTCTTTGCATTCTGCACAATTCCTCCTCGGATACAGTGCTGCTTGACTCTTTATCCAGCGCGTCCTGAAATTCATCCATTAAAAGCCTCGTCATACCGACGCCGTTCTCCAGCTGTACGAACCCGTCATAAGTCTCAGACGGCGGCAGCTCTTCACCCGCCAGAAAATACCATTCGTCCGAAGCATGGATAAAATGTATCCCCCACCGCTCCATGCAGCAGTCCTGCCACTCACGCACTGTCTTTAAGAGTTCTGCCGCATCTTCCTTTGTAAACGGCTCCAGCGGATACAGTCCCTCACGGTATTTCGTCAGCCCTACCGGCACAATCGATACACTCTTCATATGCGGGATGTATGCAGTCAGCTCACGAATGCTGTATTCCAATTCTTCTTTGTCATTTACACCTTTGCAGAGCACGATCTGTCCGTTCATTTCAATGCCTGCTTCGTATAGGCGCTTCATTTTTTTTAACGCCTCTCCCGCAAAACGATTATGGAGCATCGTGCAGCGCAGCTTTGGATTCATCGTCTGTACAGAGATGTTAATCGGGGCCAGCTTATACATAATAACTCTTTCGATATCCCTGTCTTTCATATTTGTCAGCGTGACATAATTTCCCTGCAGAAATGAAAGCCTGGCGTCATCATCCTTAAAATACAGCGTATCACGCATACCGGGCGGCATCTGGTCGATAAAGCAGAAAATGCATTGATTCGAACAAGAGCGGTAGCTGTCCATCAGACCGTTCTCAAATTCGATGCCCAGATCCTCTTCGTATTCTTTTTCTATCTCATATTCCCATTCCTCTCCATCCGGTCTGCGGGTGACAATCGTCAGGTACTCTTCGTTCAGCTGGTAGTGATAGTCAAATATATCCTCGATCTCGATGCCATTTACGCTCAGCAGAACGTCTCCCGGCTGAATTTCCAGCTGGTCAGCTATGCTGTCCGGGACAATATGCGCTATTTTATGTTCTTTTCTCTGCATAGTTATGCCTTCCTTGAATATTTAACTGTTTTTGCTTCATATAAATCCGAGAAACTTTCTTTCATTTTTGAGTATCTATTTTATCATTTTTTTTACGATTCTGAAACATTTTTTTCAAATCTATTTCCAATCTTTTTTAAAACTATTTTATCATCTTTTTATCGATTCTGAAACACTTTCTTTTGAGCTTCCGCTCTGTCAGGCTTATACAAAACAGCCGGGTGAGGGGAGCTGTTTCATCTTCCTCTGACGTTACCGCCATATTCGCAAAAGAACAATAGCCGAAATTGTGACTTTTATCCAAAACAACCTGACCGATTACTCAGTATCCCAGCTTTGCAGTGCCCTGAAATTCCCAAGGAGTACCTAATAAATTGTCGGTGTAAAAATTTTCCGTAACAGTTCAGCCCAGTACTTTGCATTAACTGCAAAGTACGTAAGAACGTGTAGATTTTGCCAAGAGTGAATCCAATCCTTCGCGAAGCGAATTTCCAATGGATTGGATTCAGTAACTTTTCCTGCTTTTGCGTATAATATAGTTGCAAGACGCTTTACGGTGTGCGGAATGGAAACACTGTTTATTCAAACACGCTTCACAATGTACGGCAGTGGAACATTGTTTACACAAACACGCTTCACAATGTGCGGCAGAGAAACATTGTTTACCAGCCTCCGGTGCGAGCCGGAGGCTTTCTTTGACAAAACATCTTTTGACGGATGCGGAGGTACTGTTATGGTTGAGCGCGGGTTATATTATGCAACCGCTGATTTTGCACAGATGATAAAAAACAATGGCGGCACATGGAATGACACCAAGCACCGCCCCATTGTCTGCCTTATCAAATCCAAAGAGCATGACGGGCTGTATTGGGCCATCCCAATGGGAAAGTTGAACCACCGTGATGCCGCAGGGCAGAAACGCCTTGACTTTTACTTAAACCTTCCCGAAAGGGATATATCATCAAAAATAAGAATCTGATTTCCGAACTGGAGCGGAAACTGTTCCGTATCCTGTCCGCTGAAATACGAAAAATAACAGTTTCCGCCAGCACATAACCGATGTGAAACATTTTCTCCTGCAAGAACTTGAAGCGAAAAAGCAATCCACAGATACATCGTAATTTTTTTTCACCATTCCGCACCGCCCGGTCCAGCGCCATAATCGCCGCCACAGCGTCAATCTTCTCCGCAGACTACTCCCCTTGTCCGGCTCGATATTCCCTGTCGAGTCCGTCTGCACAAAAATATTATCTATTACCCTGCTTTTCCTCCAGCTTCCTGAAAAATCCCGTGGCAAGCAGCCCGATCACACATACCGCAATCCCCGAAGGAATCAATACAAGATACACGATTTGCTGGAACCTGTCAAACAAAAATCCATACACCATCTGCCCAGCTGGCTGGGCGCACATCGTAACAGCGGATGTATAAGCCATAATCTTCCCAATCATTTCATCCGGTGTATTCTGCTGTATTATGGATACCGCAAAAATAGAAAAAATGCTGATCGCAGCCTGCATACCACAAAAGGCAGCAACAATCACGACATATCTGATCATCACGCCGGACGAGAAAAGAAATATAACCCCTGCCGGAACGATACAGACACCGATTGCCGCAAGCACATACGATAGTCTGCCGGATTTTAACTTTCCCGTAAGAAGCCCCGCGGCAATACTTCCCAATATAGTGGCAACCGCCAGCGCACTCTCCGCCCCGCCATAAAATTTTGCGTCCAGACCAAGCACAGCCCTCACAAGAAAGGGCAGCCCCACCAGCGTAACCCCCATGACAAAAAAGCGTGAAAATGCCGCCAGAAGCAGCATCTTCATAATATCCGGGCGCTCTTTCATAATAAAACGAATGCTGCTGAAAAAATCATTTTTTACCAAGGACAAAACATTTCCCTGAAACTCCCTCATCTGATAACCCAATTGGATAAAGCATTCAAATAACGCCGTGACAAAAAAGCATACAACACTTGCATACATCACAGGCTTCAGGCCAACAGCAGAATATAAGATCCCGCCCAGCAAAGGCGCAATCAGATAAGAAATGGACGCCACCTGGTTTACCACCGCATTTCCCTTAATCATGTAATCGCCTGTCAGCATCTGCGGAATACACGCCTGCACCGTAGGCGTTTCAAATGCCCCAAAAACAGAGAGTAACACCAAAAGTACACTGATCACTACAACAGCATTATCCCCGGACAAAAAGACCGCCGCACATAGGACAGACATTCCCGTCAGCGTGTCCAGCGCCACCATGATATTCCTCCGGTCTGCCCTGTCAGCCAGAATCCCTCCAATGGGCGATAAAAGGATCGTCGGGATTGACGCTAACGATAATATCCCCGCGAACACAGCCGCCGAACCTGTCACCTCCAATACATACATAGACAGCGCCAGACGCAGGATATAATTGCCAAACAAAGAACTTGCCTGCCCCAGTACAAGGAGCGTAAAATTTTTCGTAAACAGTCTCTGCTCCATATGCTACTCCTTCC
>CANDMV010000149.1 GCA_947385875.1 uncultured Eubacterium sp.
TATCAACCACCCTTCTTGGAATTCCCTATATTTGAATTATACAGGAAGCTCCTAACCTTACAAACTGCTCCACATAATCTCCAGGACGTTCGATCATTAAATGTATCTCTTTTTTTACTTTCGCTTTTTTACATATAAATTCTATATCCTGCAGCCCCATACCGAAATTAGGAACGAATCTGCCATCCATAACATCTAAATGAAATCTATCCACTCCCGCTTTTTCCAGGATTTCTACTTCGTCTTCAAGATGTCCATATTCTGCACACATCATAGAAGGTGAAAAAATCGCAGCCACTTACTTGTCCTCCTTATTCAGACCCGCTATAATAACAGTCTCAATGTCAGCATTTTTTATCATTTCATTTGGAAACAGCAGTACGGTCATGCCGCTGCCTACAGTTATCCCTCCACAATCGGCAGAACCCTTTATGATGGTAAAGCATTCGATACCACTGCTCATATTCCTATATTCTTTTACATTCTCTATCAAATGGGTCGAATAAGTCTCTTCAAAAATAATCCCATCCTGCGGATACCTGCGTACAGCTGATTTCAAATCCGGCCGTACAGCCTTCATCGCCTGATTGATATGCAGCTCTCTTTTATTTCCCATAGCATCCTGTCTATTAAAGTCATAAAAGCGATAAGTATAGTCGCTCCCTTCTTCAATTTCATAGACCATACATCCAGCCGTAAGAGCATGAAGCGTGCCGGGTTCAACAAATACATAGTCCCCTGCTTTCACTTCAAGTGTATCCGCTATCAGATTCATTTTTTGACGCTCAATCCCTGATCGGATTTGTTCTTTTGTATTTTTCTTTGAACCATTGAATATATATCCGCTGTCTGGAGCATTTAAAAAATACCATGATTCCCGTTTTCCTCTGGATATTCCTTCCAGTTCAAATGCACACAGTTCATCAGGATGCACCTGAATGCAATAAGGCTGCCACAAAAAGAATCACTACACACTGTGCCGCTGTCACTGCTGCTTTTTTTACCGCTTCCTTATTTACCGGAGTCTTAAAGCTCGGCAGACACTCATAGCAGAAGCCTGACATTAACAAGCTAGGCACAATGACATAAGCAAGTCCAGATTTATACACGTAAACCCCGCCAAATAAGATTCCCGTGGTCACACATAACAGCCATCTTTTTTTGCTCTTCCATTCCGCTGTACAATAATACGCAAAAGAACACACTGCCAGAGCCAGACAAAACTGAGAAAAATGTTCGCAGGACGGGACTGCCGTATAAATCACCACAGAAGGGCACACTGCATAAATAAATCCTGCCACCGCAGCTATCTTCTGCTTTCCGATCGCCTTTGTTACCGCAGCGTACAGTACAATCGGTATGCACGATGTCACAACCGCATTTAAAATCTGCGCATTTAACACCGATGCCCCAAACACCCGTAAGAACAGCCGTAAGGTCAATGCATATGCTCCTAAGTAGGAATATCTTGCAAGGAATTCTGTATCTCCGCTTCCTGTAGCTGCATATTCATAGCAGGTTAGAAAATCGGAAAAAGGCTCTGCCTGAAGAATCGATATGACAAACAGCCTTACCGATAATGATATGGAGAACAATAAGACACAAAAAAAACACCGTTTTTGTCCCCGTTAGTTTTTCAGGTACAATCTTCCAAATACAGAACGTACATAAAATCACTGTCCCAGCAATGGCAAACGCAGGAATCCGCTGATCGCCCCACTCACTGCCAGTTACGCCCTGCCAGACTGCAAATGGTATAAGCCCAAACGGATAGACTGCAAGCACGGCAAACATCACGAGCCTGACCGTCTTTTCAAATATAATTAAATGTTTATAAAGTTTTAGCACTGATCATCTCCTCCGGCTGAAAATAAAGGTCTTCGTCTTGGTTAATAAACTGCAGCCGTTTATAGCTCTTTGTTTTCAAAGGATTATTTTTACATGCGATATATACATATTTACCACTTTCTAACCAGTCGCTTATGACAGAAATGACTGTCTCCTTATTCAAATCTTCAATAGCTGAAAGCTGAATCAAGCACCTTACCGCCTCTTGATAAGGTACGGTTTTTCGGTCGCCTATGGCTCTTTGAATTGCCTGCTTCCATTGCGTCTTCCACTGCGCCTTTGAGAAAGCTTTCGCTGTTTTTACGGCATTTTCTTTTATATATTTCATTTTCTCTGGATTCTCCAGCAAAGTAAATACAGCCTGCCGAATTGCTTCCTGATCCAGCTCTGCAAGAATACCGTTATAACCACTGATAATCAAATCCGGCAGCCCTCCTACTCTCGTTGCAATGACTGCATTCCCGCTAGAGAGTGCCTCCAGACAAGAGAGACTGGTTCCTTCACTATACATGGTTGGAATCAGAGCTATATCTGTATAGCGGTAAATCTCATACATTGTATCCGGTGTTTTAGAATACCATTTTACACGCTCTCCCCATTTCTTTATTTTCTTCATCACATGCCTGGTATCGACCTCAAACCCTTTTCCGACAAAATGAAATTCCACATTTGGAAATGCCTCCAGAACATCGTCCAATATTTCCAGCACAACATATAACCCCCGTGCACCATATAATCTTCTGGGATAAGTTATGATGATCTTATCTTTTAGATCCGCATCCCTCTCTTTTGGGTGAAATTCTTCATGATCTACATAGTTCGGAACATACCTGATCTTTCTTCCGGTGTGATAATCTAATGTCTGAAACCAGTTACAAGTATTGGTATCCACAGAAATCATATAGTCACAGTACGATGCCGCATCAATAATGCCTTTATTGGTCTGCCAGAACGTATTTCCGTCTGTATAATGATTGTATTCACTATCCCATGAAATCCCATGACTGATGCCGATTGATGGAATCCTGTCCTTCTGATTTAGGATATAAAATGGGGAATAAATATTTAAAGCTCCTCTCTGGGCCGTTTCGATGGCAAACCTCCTCTCCATTTCCTGTGTCAAAGAGACACAATAATGGTTGACATCATTCTCTTTTGCTCCCAGCCCATCTACTTCAATATTCCGATAAAACCTTACCCAATCGTATTCCGCATATTGGTATACTCGAAATTGTATTCCCAATTCCCGGCATACTTCATCTAAATCCAGCAAATATCGCTCAGCTCCGCCAGAATAATATGTCGTTCCATCATATTTAAAAAACGTAACTGACTCTGCTGCAATGCATCCATAGCCGGAAATATTTGCTATTGCCCGCAGTCTTTCTGGTTTTTTCTTAATTTCAGCCAGTACTGCATACATCCGCTGCTCCCATGTATTCTGTCGGGCAATCTGATGCAGCAGCTTGGTATCTGCCTTATGGCTGCATAAAAAACGAATCGACGAAACCATTTCATCATAATTGTGATAAATGTGTACAAATTCGTTTTGATACTGCTGCATCTCATGAATATCAGAGGATACCACAGGCAGCATTAACGCCATATACTCAAAAAATTTTACTGGAGAAACACTGTTCGTAAGATGATTCACGATGAATGGAATCATTGCCACATCAAAATAGCGGGCATAATGCTTCAATTCCTGATAGGGCAGCGCATGTATCAGATGACATCTTTTATTTTTTATTCTCTCTAAATCTATACCAATACGTCCAATGAGAACAATCTCATATTCTGTGTGATCCAAAAGATACTCAATCGCCCTCAAATCGAACCATTCTTCAATCGCCCCAAAATATCCTATGATCTTGCTTCCGTTTTCTTTGATTCTCTCCATTTCATCAATCGGCCTGCAGTCCGGGCTGACAGTCTGGAAATCCTCCAGACAGACTCCATTATTTAATTTCACAGCATCCTTTCTTCCACCCGCATATCGCATCAGTCTATCTGCAGAATAGGTGACAAGATCTGCTTTTTTCAGCATCCTGTCATAGATTTCAGAAACCCCATGCTCTGCCGCACCAGCAAAAAAATCCAAATTATCCAGAATATCAAACCAAATTACTTTATGAGGAAGCAGATCACAGAATACAGCCTGCCGATGATAAGTCATCAGTACAATCGGGCATTGATCCTACAGCGCCGCAAGAAGATACTCTTCTCCATATACAATCACTACATTCTGCTCAATTTCCCTGATTCCCTCTCCTTCGGTATTCCATTCACAGAAAAAACAAAGATACCCTTCTTTTGCAAATGACCTTAGAAACTGCTGCGGCCGCTGCACAGGCTCCCAATGTACCGCATGTGGATATACTACAATGCCTTTATACCTGCGGTGTCCAAGTATATGTGCAATCTCCCATGTGGTATCGCTCCACTCTTTTAAAAGCTCATTTCTGCAGATTTTTTTGTACGACAACATATGGGCTGTTTCACCTGACAGTTTTCCGTTATCAGCGCTTTCACTGACAAGCTGCCATTCCTCCCTGACTAATCCAGAGATCTCTTTTTGTGCCCTCCACTGCCTGATACTTTCTTTTACTCCGCATCTTCGCACAGAAACCGCAAACCTGCACAATCCCATAAGATGAAGCTTGTCAAGCAGTGCCTTCTGCATTTCCGCAATTCGGTAGGTACGTGAATTCTTTATCCTTGCGCTCTCCGCAGCTGTCAGCTCATAAGTATTTTTTAACTGCTGCATCTGGTCTGACAGAGCTTTGTTTTTTTCCTCCAGCTCTTTTACATACAAAAACTCCTCCAAAACCGTCTGCACGTAATGTTTGACATAGCTGCGCATTTCCTGTGCCTGACGTTCACGCATCGATAGCAGCCCGTCTACCTGCCCGATTGTTAAGCATTGATTCTGTTTACGATCCCTCGAATATAGAGCCAATACCTGCTTTGCTAAAAATAATTGCTCTTCATCATCTCTGCAGTCGTACTCCGTAAAATAGACTAACTGCAAATCACGGATCTGGGTCGGGATATTTTGATATAGGAATGTAAAGCAATGTTCATCCATGAGATTTTTTTCTTCTAAAGGAACCATTACAACCATATATTTGTGAGTAATCAATGCAACCCGATCCAGTAATTCAAAGGGATTCGGAAAATGCTCAATCACGTTTGACAGAATAGAAACGTCAGTCGGCTCATCATATTTCCAAATATCAGCGACTTCAAAATGAAACTGAGGATACTTTTCCTTCGCATAAAGAATCGCATGTTCGGAAAAATCAATCCCCTTAATCTGAAAATTCAATTCCGCAGCAAGCAGCGGGATTCCCTGTCCCTGTGCACACCCAAAGTCAACAATCGAATACTGTTTTTGGCGGACAGCTGTCTTAAACCAATCCGGGAGCAATTTTAGCAGCAGAGAATAAAAATAACGGGTCTGCTCCTGCCCTTTATTTTCTTCCCAGTCCCTAGATAAAAATCTGTTATTCCAATATTGTTGTGAATTCACTTTATGGCTTTCCATCCTAATTATACCTCTCGTACTGTTATATCTGCAGGGACATCTACTTTCCCGTATATTTTTTTGTCCGTAAAGACCTTGAATAATAATGCACCATCAATATATTCATAATACATAGGAGTCATCTTCGTACGATTTTCCAATGCAATCACCAAATAATATTCTCCCACAGCCAGATAAGTCTTCATCTTAAATTCAACGCGGTATAAACGTTCATTTTCTCCTGTGATCCGAATGCCTTCATCAAAAGACGTTTTTACAATCATATCTGTGCCTTCTTTATTTTTAATGGAAACCGCAACGGATAAAACGTCAAAATCTATATCTTCTGCTTGAAATTCAAATCCCAATATAATCGTATCTTCTGGCGAAAAATGGTCTACATCGTGACCGGCGCCTTTTTGCAGAAAAACTCTCTGAACCATACCGATATGCGTTCCCCAGTGTGCGATCGCCTCTGGAAACAGCTCCGACGGCTGCTTTAACGAACCTTGCTCCCCTTTTGTCAAAGCACGGTCTGCCTCCTCCTGCCCGCCCAAATACATATATTCGGTATACTTTGCAGCCACTTCACCCGGATCCCCATCCATCATAAGCTCTCCATGATTTAACCATATCGCCCTGTCACAAAAGCTTTTCATCATACTGACATCATGCCCCACATAGAGAATCGTAACTCCTTGTTCCCTAAAATGTTTCAATCGATCAAAACACTTAGCCTGAAAACGAATATCGCCGACGCTCAATATTTCATCTACTATTAAAATATCAGGCTCCACATGTATTGCGCAGGCAAAAGCAAGGCGCGCAAACATACCGCTAGAATAGGTCTTAACCGGCTGATTGATATAATCCCCGATCTCTGCAAATGACGTAATTTCTTGATAACGCTCTTCTATCTGTTTACGGGTCAGCCCCATCAGGGTGCCATAAAAGTAAATATTTTCTACACCAGTATATTCCTGGTTAAATCCAGCTCCTAGTTCCAGTAAAGAGGATATTCTGCCGCTAGTAAACACATGTCCCAGCGTCGGCGTCAGTACGCCTGTAATGATTTTAAGCAAAGTGGATTTTCCTGCGCCGTTACATCCCATAATCCCTAAAATTTCGCCTTCCGAAACGGAAAATGAAATATGATTCAGCGCAAAAAAATCCGAATGAAGCACCTTGCCTTTTTTGCTGACAGCCTCTTTGAAACGATCAGCCGGAGTATTGTAAATTCGATATGATTTGCTTAGATTGCTGACAACAATTTTTTTGTTATTGTACATGTAATTAAATTCCCTTACTGTGATATACCTACCGCTAAACACGTGCATAGTCCCAGGCTGAGCTATGCTTACAAAACATCTGCAAAATGCGGCTTTAGGCGATGGAATAAAGCTGTACCTGCTGATAACAGGATACATATACACACCCAAAAATAAATAGTGATTCCTATTTTTTCAAAAAACCACATCCGACCTATGAAGCTGTCCCGATACCCTTCTACGATATAATAGACAGGATTCAGTTTCAAAAGAAATTGAACCGTCCCAGAAAAGTAATCTATATTCCATGCGATCGGCGTCACCCACATGCCTACCAATAAAATAATTTGTATGATCTGTCCTAAATCCCTGAAAAAAACAATGATGGATGAAAAAATCAGTGATATTGAAAAAGTAAAAGCAATCGCACATATCGCGTAATATAGAATCTGAATTAATTTCAACGTAGGAAAGATACCAAAAATGATATAAATCATCTGTACCAACAGAACAAAACTTACATGGATCATAAAAGAAGACATGATCTTTACCATTGGCAGTAGATCTATATGAAATACTACTTTTTTCACTAAATAACTATATTCCAGAAAACAGCTGCTGGATGCAGTTATCGCTTCAGAGATAAACAGCCACGGCACCATCGCTGCTAAAAACCATAATACAAAAGGAATCTCTCCGAAATCCGGGCTTCTAAAACCAAACTGAAAAGCAAACCAATAAATCAAAATGGTCATGGAAGGCTGTACAAATGCCCATAATATACCAAACACAGAACCCGCATATTTTTTCTGAAAATCTTTCTGAGACAGACCCAGCATCAAACTTCTGCTTCGGTACAGCTCATTTACAGTCTGCGTAATTCTCCTTATCATAAGCTTTCTATTTCCTCCAAACACTATGGGCGTGTACCAATCCAAATACGTAACAGATTATAAACATTCTTCATAATCCCATTTTCCATCCGACAACCGCCTTCACAATCCGCTCACTTGCATGACCATCTCCATATGGATTTACTGCCTTCGCCATTTTTTTATATTCTACGGGACGCTCGATGAGATTCACCGCTTCCTGAAAGATTGCTTCTTCCGATACTCCTGTTACTTTTACTGTGCCGGCCTCTACCGCTTCCGGCCTTTCCGTTTCAGTCCTAAGAACCAGCACCGGCAGACCACAGGCAGGAGCCTCTTCCTGAAGTCCGCCAGAATCTGTCATTACCAAATAGCTGCGGCTCATGACATTATGCATATCCTCCACATCTACCGGAGGAATCAAATAGACATTCGCCAAATCTCCAAGAGCTTGGTCTGCCGTCTTTCGTACTGCCGGATTTAAATGTACCGGATATACAAAAACCATATCCTTATATCGATCGGCCAGCCTTCTGATGGCATGGCAAATATTTTCCAGCGGACTGCCCAAATTTTCCCTCCTATGTGCAGTCACTAATACACATCTTTTTTTCTTAAAGTCCAGTTTCCTTAATGTCCTGTCTTTAAATATATAGTCTGGTTTCACCGTAGTCTGAAATGCGTCAATCACCGTATTACCCGTGACAAACACATTTTCCTTTATATTCTCTCTGTTAAGGTTCTCTTTGTTATGCTCTGTCGGCGCAAAATGAAGCTCTGCTATCCTGCCTATAAGGCTGCGGTTGATTTCCTCCGGAAACGGAGAATATTTATCGTATGTACGAAGCCCGGCTTCTACATGTCCCACAGGCACCTGCTGATAAAAAGCCGCCAGTGCAGCAGCAAAAGAAGTCGTTGTATCGCCATGCACCAGAACAAGATCCGGTTTTTCCTTCACAAGGACTTTCTCAACTCCTTCCAGCACACTCGAAGTAATCGCTGTCAACGTCTGTCCCGGACGCATAATATTCAAATCATATTGTGCCTGGATGCCAAAAACACGCAGAACCTGATCCAGCATTTCCCTATGCTGCCCGGTCAGACAGACAATACTTTCAATATCCGAATGTCTCTGCAATTCCAATACAAGCGGACACATCTTTACCGCTTCCGGCCTTGTCCCAAAAACTGACATTACCTTTATCATAATTTTCCTGCTGCTTCCTCTCTCAAAATCTTTTCAATCTGCACTGTTCTGGCAGACCAAGAATTACTATCTATAAATTTTTTTAAACTTTTCCTATCCGCAAACGGCCTTTTTAACCCATTTCGAATAACTTCTCCAAGCTCTTCCACATCATCATAGAGAGCTGCATATTCCTGGAATTGTAATGTCTCTTTGCTTTTGACCGCCAGGACAGGCTTATTCAGTGACAGATATTCGTATAGCTTTACCGGATTGATTGTATCCAGTAATGGTGATTTCTTAAAATTATATAAGCATACATCAAACTGCTGTATTATCTCTGGCAGCTTACAGTTCTCTTTCACACCCAGGTAATGCACCCTTTTCTCAGCAATTCGGGGCAGATAGTTTCTTCCCACCAGAAAGATTTCATACTGCCGATCCAGAGCCAAAAGCTTATAAATAACAGATTCATCAAACCATTCACCAATCGTTCCCACATATCCAAAGGTTTTCACCCTGGACAGCTTTTCAAATGCAATTCCTGCCTCTCCCATACCAGCCGTAAAATTATCTGATACCGCATTCGGAACAAGAAAAACCTTTTCCTTTTCACTTTTCAGCTCCTCATAAAACTGCCTGCATGTAACGGTGACTGCAGAAGCCATCCAAACCATCCTTCTCTTATTTCTTTGCAGTGTCCGTTTCAACAGCCCGGAAGAGACTAGCAAATCCTCTTCGTCCATTTTGTCAAAAATCATCGGCTTGCCTTTGATATGTCTTACGACAGTATACCATCCGCAATACCCTACCCAGACAATATCACACTCTCTTGCCAACGTGCGCAGCTGGTGCAGCTCAAACCAGTTATTCATACCGCTTTTATCTAGAATTTCTATACTTTTATGCAGAGTCAGGCAGCCATTTAAACGGATAACCTTTAGATTGTCGTTTAGCTTTTTTTCCATACCACGAAAGGAACGGCCACCCTTTAACAGCCATCGCATAAGGCTGACTGTCGGCTCTATATAATATACCTCATGTTTTCTGGCCAGACACTCGGCGATCTGCTGCGGCCGCTGCTTCATATCATCATAATAAATAGGAGAAAAATATAGTATTTTCATTTTCTATTCCACACATTACCCTGTCTGCTGCAGATATCTGCCGCTCTAATGCTTCCACCATTTTGCAGCACTTTCAATAACAAATTTACAATGATTTCCGGCATACAGATCATCACCAAATCAAAATAAGCATACTTTCTGCAAAATTTTCTATATTTCCAAATCTGACGAATATCTTTATTTTTACGAGCTTTCGCAAAGGCCATAACCTCTTCTTCCTGAAAGAAATGGATCTTTCTATCTTTCATCTCCTCCACAAGAGCGCACATGGGGAGAATCCTCTCTCTATCATAGTTCTTCCTGTCCCAGATCCGTTCCAGCGAGCCTGTCTGGTTCCCGCCATGCCTGCGGTAACGGACCAACGGCCGATTTACAAAAGCAACCTTCCCATATGCAGACACACAGGCCGCTATCCACTGATCGCAGTACGTCTGCCTGCTGAAAGGAACTGCTTTTTTTAACAAATCCGCTCTTACCAGCATACTACAGCCTGCGGTACAATTAACCGCCAGATATTTCGCCGTAACATTCCTCCCATGTACATATTCAAGCCCTTTCCTCATCTTCCTTAGACTCGAATAGATCTGCACACCGTTTTCATCAATGACAGACATGTCGCTGTATGCCATGACCGCATTTTCCCTTTTTGCAGCCGCGATCAGCTGCGCCAGCTTTTCCTTTTCCCAGACGTCATCCTGATCGCAAAATGCTATATAATCCCCCTGCGCCAATAAGGTTAACTTTTCAAAAGTCCTGTCAGACCCCTCATTCCTAAGGCTTTGATAGATCGAAACCTTCTTGTGCTTCCTGATGCTTGTTCGAACCGCCTTTTGTATCTCCAGAAAAGATACCCTGTCAGAGCCGTCATCCATAACGATCACCTCATAGTTTCGAAAGGTCTGATGCTCAATGGACTGCAGCTGCTGCTTCAGCCATTCCAAATTCGGGTTATATACCGCAATCAGAATAGATACCTGGATTCCTTCCAAATCAAACGATTATTTGGTAACTTGCACCAATTTTTAGATAAGAGTTGCAAAATAATTAGAAATGATATAGAATGCTCATAGATAACATTTCTATACAAATTGTTGCGCATTAGAATTTATTCAATGTTTAAAAGCAAAAAAAGCATGAACAGTTTAAACGCTCCTGCCCATGCTGTTCTATCCATATATTTTCATCGTAATAAAAAAGAAACGTACGCCATCATCAGTATGTCGTCGTGTCAGTACACTCGGAATCTATTCTCTATTTCCGAGCATAAGCCACCAGATAATCTCCCTTTCCCTGTCTCTCCATCTCGTGTTTCCATACCTCATTTAATGTATCCGTAACAAAATCATACTTTTTATTTCCTACCGGACGCTTCTTTTGAAGCCATCCAAAAACATTTCCCAGACTATATTTATAGATATTTTTTATTTCTATCTCTTTAAATCCAGCGCGTTCAAAGCACATCCTCAAGCTGTCCTCGGAAAATGTCCATAAATGCCCCATATGAAACAGAAATTCCTCAAAATTTTTCCCCGCCAGCTCCCTCAGCACAGGAGAATCCGTCGGCGTTCCCATGATAATCCTGCCGCCCTCATCCAAAAGCTCATATAACTGCCTCAATACTTTTTGCGGATCCATGACATGTTCTATTACATCAAAACTGACAGCGGCATCTACGCTGC
The DNA here is from genome assembly GCA_947385875.1 of uncultured Eubacterium sp. Classification (GTDB taxonomy): domain Bacteria; phylum Bacillota; class Clostridia; order Lachnospirales; family Lachnospiraceae; genus Eubacterium_J. The sequence continues at coordinate 11,507 of CANDMV010000149.1, forward strand.
CTGCTTCCTGTTCCAGACATTCCTCAAGTGTTTCATACGCATAATGCCCCCGTTTCCTTAAACTGCCTAGCATCTCACGGTTAAGCTCCACGCCTATCGTTTCTCCTGCTATGCCCTTGACTGCATCCAGAAGCATCCCTTCTGCACATCCAAAATCCAGCACCCGCTTTCCATATATACACTCTGTTCCTATATAATTCATGCATTCTAAAATACGGTCTCCATATCTCTCATAAGATTTCTGGACATAACTGTCTCCACCCCCCCCCGCACCGAGAATCTGTGTCCAGTAATCATTCCCCTCATAATAATCTTCAGGCAGCTGATAGTCATGCCATCGCAGCCCGCATGTCTGACAATGCCAGATCTCAGCATCCTCCTTTGTGCACTGCTTAGCTGTAGAACCAATACGAATCTTTCCTTTATAATCAACAATACACGCTTTGCTCCCACAGATCTTACACCTCATAGCTTTCCCTGCCTCCTAGTATAATAATGATATAGCCACAAGAGCTATAAAGTTAATAAGTTA
>CANDMV010000150.1 GCA_947385875.1 uncultured Eubacterium sp.
GCATTCTTTGGCCCTGACCAGACAGCGGGTGTCTGGTCAGGGTGTGAAAAGTAACCATCTTGCACGCCTCCAGTAAAAAAATCCTCGCAGGCCTTGATTCTTCAGGACCTGCGAGGATTTACCCTCTCACTCTGTATCTATTTTTATCTTAACCCCTCAATCTCCTCCTCAATCCTCAGCAGCCTGTTATATTTCGCTACACGCTCGCTCCGGCACGGCGCGCCGGTCTTGATATATCCGGTATGCATACCGACCGCCAAATCTGCGATAAACGTATCCTCCGTCTCTCCTGACCGGTGCGACATGATCGTCCGGTAGCCGTGCTCTTTTGCCGTGCGGATCGCAAGCATTGTCTCCGTCAGACTCCCGATCTGGTTCGGCTTTATTAAAATCGCATTTGCACATCCGCTGTTTATCCCGCGCATCAGCCTTGTCACATTTGTGACAAACAGGTCATCCCCGACCAGCATGATTTTCTTTCCGAGCCGCTCCGTAATCTTCTTCCATCCGTCCCAGTCCTCTTCATCCAGCGGGTCTTCGATCGAGATAATCGGATACTTCTCGACCAGCTTCTCGTAATATGAGATCATCTCGTCCGTAGAACGCATAATCATCTGTCCGTCCGTATCCGGCATCAGGCAGTTACAGTCAGTCTGGCAGAGACAGCCGTCCTTTACTGCTTCCGTCACGACAGTTGTCCCCTCACAGCAGCACTCTGTCTCTTCTGTCTGATTCTGTTCAATGATTCTGGCATTTCTGCGAAGCAGCGAGCGTGTCTCGCCCGGAAAATAATACATGGCGGCATCCTCCTGAAACAGCTCGCTTGCCGCAGCGTCCATAGCAAAAGCAATATCTCTTCCCGGCTCAAACCCCGCATTTTTTACTGCCTTCATCAGATAATCCAACACTTCGTGGGTATCCCTTAAATCCGGCGCAAAGCCGCCTTCATCTCCGACGCCCGTGCTGTGGCCGTCCTTATCCAGAAGAACCTTCAGCTCCTGGTAGACTTCTGCGCACCACTGCAGTCCCTGACGGATGCCGTCTGCTCCTACCGGCATTATCATAAATTCCTGAAAGTCAATACAGTTCTTGCTATGTGCACCGCCATTTAATATATTCATCATCGGCACCGGTATCGTTCCTTTTCCGCAGCCGCCCAAATAACGATACAGCGGCATCTTAAACGCATCTGCACAGGCTCTGGCACACGCCATAGATACACCGAGCACCGCATTTGCTCCTAATGACGACTTATTCTGTGTACCATCCAGTTCGATCATCATCTCGTCAATCCGGTTTTGATGAAGAGCGTCTTTGCCCACCAGCAGCTGTGCAATCCTGCCGTTCACATTCGACACAGCCTTCTTAACACCTTTTCCATGATAATCCTTCCCGCCGTCACGCAGCTCCACTGCCTCAAACTGTCCAGTACTCGCGCCTGACGGCACATCTGCCCTGGCGCATACTGCTTCGCCTGTGAGCTCATTTTCCACAGTCACTTCTGCTTCCACAGTTGGATTGCCGCGGGAATCCATAATTTCTCTTGCATACACGTCTATGATTTCTAATCTTGCTGACATAAAAGCCTCCTTCATTCCTGCTCTCGCATTTCTATACTCGCGAATGATATGATTTGTCCAAGCGATTGCCCGTATACGCCCGCGAACGCCAATGCATTTGGAAAACTTTTTCATTCGCGGATATCAATCACGTTCTTGGCCTGTTCAATGATGTACAGCCCTGCCTGAACTGCTAACATTGTTTACTATTTCCAAGATGAGGCTTTTTCATTCATACAATAATTCTTTATTCGTTTCATTCAGCAGATGAACAATCAATGACCTAATCTGCCCAGCACCCCCATTGCGCAGTCAGCAATCATACTTGTTCCATGCTCCCTCAAAAAAGCCGCTATTACTTCTGTATGGCATACCCCGTCCATATATTCATCTGCCAGGTTAAAAAGGATCGCCGTTTTACGCAGATCACGATCTTGAATATCCGCTAACATAAAATACACGCTATTGTATTTATACAGCCACGTCTTCAGCCCCATATCCAACTGTTCCCCGCAGGCCGTTTCACAAAAAGCAATCATCGTCATCAGATTTTTTGATTTTAAAACTGCTGTCGCAATCTCCGGGATTTCTTCAGACATTTTCACTCCAGACGATGCCGGTTGTTCTTTCAATACTGCTGTTTTTTCAGTCCCCGCTATTTCTTCAGCTGCTTCTCCCCCAGATGCCGTTTTTCCTTCTGATGCTGTTTTTCCTTCAGATCTTGTTTCTCCTTCTGATGCTGTTTCTCCTCTAGATCCTGCTATCCTTTCTTTCCATTCTGTCTCATCTTGCTTTCCTTTTTTAGAATGCGCAGAATATTTCCTGACAGACCGCGGCATTTTTGACGCATCCCGATACACACCCTCTACAGCATTTCTGTCTCTCTGCTGTATATAAAACGTAATCTCCAAAGATTCATCTGACAAAAATGCCGCATGAACCGTGACGTCTCCCCGCTTTTTCATAAATCCGGTTTCCATCTCGGCCTGTCTCATAACACTTTTGAAAAAATCATTGACCCGTTCATCATTTTGAAACAGCGCCTGTTTATCCATACCATAATCCGCCATCTCTTCTTCTGAAAGAACACATTGTATTGTCTCTTCATTTAACACTGAAAACTCCATCTCGTTCCCCTCTCCTTTTTCTTACAGCCCGCTGCTTAGCCTTCTCCAGCTATTCCATCCAAATATGTATCCGTTTACCCAGACATCCTGCTACACGTATGAGCAGATCAAGACTGGGGTTATATTTACCGCTTTCGAGCCTTGATATATTTGATTTCTTTGTACCGGCGCGCTCTGCTAGTGTCTCCTGTGTGATATGCTGCTCTTTGCGAATCTGCTTAATCTGGCTGATGACCTCCAGCCTTGGCTCTAGATTCTCACCTTTCATTTTTGCAGTTACCGACTCCCTTTGACATTTTTCTTGTTTTTATCACGTACTCAAAAAGTTATCATATATGATAACTTTTTGTCAATATAAAAATGAAAAAATAAAAATTAAATTTTTTTACAAACTTTTTACATTTTTATCTTTTCATGTATAAAAAAATATATTATAATAACAAGCGAGTTGGTTTTATCTACGCCTTCCACACCATAACAGTTTGACCAGCCATACTTTATTCATTAAGGAGTATTTATATTATGAGTGTTTATTTATGGATCACCAGTATTGTGTCCATTACATTTTTAATTGTAATTTTCCTATTTTTCCGAAAATTTCTGGCAGGAAAAGAAAATGGCCTTATCATATTTTCTGTAATTATAGTCGGCATTCTGGCATCTGCTGCGCTTTATGTCTTTACGTCAGTTCAAGGTACCCAGATCCTTTCTTCGGAGTTTGCAACCGAATACCAGATTAAAGAAGAGACATTCCGCACGACGGATGAGAACACTGCAAATTATCTACAGTCTGCGTATGCATTTTACGCTGAAAACGGCGTGCAGTATCAGCTGCGCGGCACTCAGCTGTTAGAAGAACCAGATTCTTCACCCGCATTTATTGGAATCTATACTTGCGAAGCGGTAGACGGCTACTCCTGGTGCTATATGAAAAAAGGAACAGTTGTCCGCCATACATTGACAAAGCTTTCACATGATGGAAAAGAATCTATAGATTATGAAAACCGTGCAAAAAATCATGATGAAAATTCAAACTAAGAACCGAATGAAGATCCGGCTTGTACTCATATCAGCTCCGCATATAGACCAATGTTATATTAAGCGAAGCTGTTATGAGTACAGAGCCATTTATACTTTCTTGAGGCGAAGAACTGTTATGAATTATAGACTAAACAATACTTTCTTGAGAAGAAGAGATCTTATGAATGAAAGACTCCTCTATGCTTTCTTGAGGTGAATAATTGTCATTGTGCAGATAGAAATCATAAAAGAAATGCCGCTGCATAGTCATTCATACATGCAGCGGCATTTTCAGCATTTATCTCGTTGACTGTTGTTAAATCAATTCTTCATTTTTCATACTATATTCCTTCATAATACAGTGATTTGTTTTACAAATGCAGCACCCGTTCTCTAATTTCCTGCGTCCTTCCCTGATTCCAGAACTGAGTCCCGATATAACCGCACGTACGTCTTGCTACATTCATCCGGTTCTGGTTACGGTTCCCACAGCGCGGACATTCCCAGACCAGCTTGCCATGGCCGTCATTTACTATACTTATCTCACCATCAAAGCCGCATTCCTGACAATAATCACTCTTGGTATTCAGCTCCGCATACATAATATTATCATATATATAACGCATGACAGACAGCACCGCTTCTATATTTGTCTTCATATCAGGTACCTCTACATAGCTGATCGCTCCGCCCGGAGACAGCTTTTGGAACTGAGCTTCAAATTTCAGCTTTGTAAATGCGTCAATCTGCTCTGTCACATGCACATGATAACTGTTTGTAATATAGTTCTTATCTGTCACGCCAGGAATCTTGCCAAATCTTTTCTGCAGACATTTTGCAAACTTATAAGTCGTAGACTCCAGCGGCGTGCCATAGACAGAAAAATCGATATTCTCCTCCGCCTTCCATTTTGCACATGCGTCATTCATATGCTGCATCACCTGCAGTGCAAACGGCTTCGCCTGCGGGTCAGTATGGGTCTTTCCCGTCATATATTTTGTACATTCGCTTAAACCAGCGTATCCTAGTGATATGGTAGAATATCCGCCGTATAGCAGCCTGTCAATCGTCTCGCCTTTCTTTAGTCTCGCCAGCGCTCCATGCTGCCACAAAATCGGCGCCACATCAGAAGGAGTCCCTTTTAAACGGTCATGCCGGCACATCAGCGCCCGCTTGCACAATGCCAGACGCTCATCAAAAATCTCCCAGAATCGATCCATATCCCCGCCTGAAGAGCAGGCTACATCAACCAGATTCAAAGTGACAACGCCCTGGTTAAACCTTCCATAAAATTTGAATTTATCATCTTCGTCCTTATATACAGTCAAAAATGACCGACATCCCATACACGTATAGCAGTTGCCCTGCTTTAACTGTTTCATAATTTTTTCCGATATATAATCGGGCACCATACGCTTGGCAGTGCACTGTGCGGCAATCTTAGTCAGATAATAGTATTTGCTGTCTTCATGGATATTGTCTTCTTCCAGTACATAAATAAGCTTTGGAAATGCCGGGGTGATGTAGATCCCCTGCTCATTCATTACGCCTTTAATACGCTGATGCAGCATTTCTTCGATGCAGAGTGCCAGATCATCCCTTGTCCGGCCCTCCTCGACTTCGTTTAAGTACATAAATACCGTCACAAACGGCGCCTGACCATTTGTCGTCATCAGAGAGATCACCTGATACTGAATCATCTGTACTCCCTGCTTAATCTCATCCCTGACTCTTTTTTCCGCAATTTCATTGATCTTCATCTGGTCTAATTCCAGATCCTCCGATTCAAATTCTTCACGGACTTTTTTCCTATACTTTTCCCTGCTGACTTGAACAAACGGCGCCAGATGAGACAGGGTGATGCTCTGTCCGCCATACTGCGCGCTTGCAATCTGGGCAATGCTCTGCGTAGCAATATTACACGCCGTGGCAAAGCTCTTCGGCGGTTCGATCATCGTCTCACTGATGACTGTCCCGTTTTGAAGCATATCCTCCAGATTTACCAGACAGCAGTTATGCATATGCTGCGCAAAATAATCCGCGTCATGAAAATGGATCATTCCCTCTTCGTGTGCTTCTACAATATCCTCCGGCAGCAGAAAGCGCTTGGTAATATCCTTGCTGACCTCTCCTGCCATATAATCCCGCTGTACGCTGTTGACCGTCGGATTTTTATTGGAGTTTTCCTGTTTTACTTCCTCGTTATTGCATTCAATCAGGCTAAGGATCTGCTCATCTGTGGAATTGGACTTTCTTACCAGTGCGCGCTTATATCGATAAGTAATGTAATTGCGCGCAACATCAAAGGCACGTTGGTTCATAATCTCATTCTCCACAAGATCTTGGATTTCTTCTACGTTCAAGGCACGTCCCATATTCTCACAAATCCGCCGTACATTATCTGATATCAGTGCGACTTGAAGCTCGTTGAGCCGTGCACTTTCCGGTACGCTAAGATTTGCCCGGCTCACTGCCTGGCTGATCTTATCGATGTTAAATGTCATCTCTGAACCGCTCCGCTTAATAATCTTCATCTCATCATGCTCCTTACTACCTAACAATCATCAAAATTCAGTTCCAGACAAACAGGCTGGCGCTTTTGACAGCTGCTGTTTTCTGGCGGCCGGATATCAGCCGGATACCAAACCGCAGCGTCCGATCTACTCTCTTAAAAGTATCTGAATGCTATTGTATCTAAACCTGCCTTTATTGTCAATGCCAAATACTATATCTATGTCTTTTTATATGATTTGCACAAACGAACCACAAGATATTGTATTGTTGCAAAAAAGATGAACCCATGAATCAGGATTCATCTTTTATCTAAACGTAAGATTATATTTACAAATATATTACAGCGTACCCTTTGTGGATAATACATCTGTAATACGCTCATCAAAGCCCGTAGCCAGATCCAGCGCTTTTCCAAACGCCTTAAACATTGCTTCCATAATATGGTGGTCATTTTCTCCATACAGCGCCTTTAAATGCAGATTCATGCCTGCTGAATAGCTGACAGCATAGAAAAATTCCTTCGCCATCTGCGTATCCATGCCTCCACAGCTGGGAGCGTTAAATTCTGCGTCATACACCAGATACGGCCTGCCTGATAAATCTACCGCACATAAAACGAGCGCTTCGTCCATAGGAAGCAGAAAATATCCATATCGGCGGATTCCACGCTTATCCCCTGCCGCTTCACGAATTGCGCTGCCAAGTACAATCCCGGTATCTTCTATGCTGTGATGACAGTCTACCTCTACATCGCCATGACATACTAGATCCAAGTCAAAAAAACCGTGCCTTGCAAAACCATTCAGCATGTGATCGAAAAAAGGAATGCCAGTATCTATACTGCCCTTCCCCGTCCCGTCCAGATTAAGCACCGCTGTAATCTGCGTCTCCTTTGTCTCCCGCCTTACCTGCGCTGTCCTGCTCACAAAAAACTCCTTTCATCATGCATTTATCAACCTGCTTTTTTCATTCTGTTTTTTTCATTTTGTTTTTACATTCTGCTTTTGATTCAGCTGTAAAAACATCTGCTGAACTTTGGCTGTTTCCTTACTTCAGGCAGCTTTTACTGCTCACTCTTTTTCTTTTCGTTCTCCTGATCCCACTTAGAAATCAGCCTTGTCCGCACCCACTGCGGATCGTTGCTGTACTGCCGCTGTACATAGCTGCAGTACTCCCTGCGGGTCATTTCCTGAATCTTCTTTTGTTCTAACATAAATCGCTCCTTCTCTAAGTCTGTAATGCTATGTCTCTCACTGCGATTAGATGCTGCAGCAGCCCCGGCTGACCAGCATTTCATAGACGATCTGACCGTGCTGCTCTGTAATTGAATGCCATAACAGTCCAGACCGCTGAACTATTACGGCATCGTACGAAACCTGCTTTATTTTCTGTGTTTCTATATTTTAATCTTAATTGGAATTAGTTTCAAGTGTTTTTTGAAAAAGATTTATAGTTTCTTATAGTTTCTTTGCATTTCCTTTGCTTATATTTATTTCGTGCCAAAAATCCTGTCGCCTGCATCGCCAAGTCCAGGGCAGATATACGCATCTTCATTCAGGCAGCGGTCCATGCAGCCGCAGTAAATCTGCACATCCGGATGCGTCCTGTGAAGGCGCTCAATCCCCTCCGGAGCTGCTATAATACAGAGAAATTTTATATTCTTTCCGCCCCGCGCTTTAATAAAATCCACCGCTGCCACTGCTGAGCCTCCCGTAGCCAGCATAGGATCCAGCACGGCAATCGTACGCTCCTGAATCGGTGACGGCAGCTTGCAGTAATATTCCTGAGGCTCATGTGTGATATGATCTCGAAAAAGGCCGATATGACCTACCTTTGCGCTCGGCACCAGCGTCAGTATCCCGTTTACCATGCCAAGTCCCGCCCGCAGAATCGGAACAACCGCCAGTTTCTTTCCGGTAATCATCGGTGCCTGACACTTCTCAAGCGGAGTCTCCAAATCCACCATCTCCACAGGCAGATCACGAAATGCTTCATATCCCATTAAAACCGCGACCTCTTCCGCCAGCTTGCGGAACTCATTCGTTCCGGTATTTTTATTGCGCATCATTGATATTTTGTGCTGAACTAATGGGTGATCTATTAAAAATACATTGTCTTCCGCTTTCATTACATCCTCCTTGTTTCGTATATACATTACTTTACTTTTATCATTCCAATGATCTCCGCTCTGGGAATGATTTCCTATTTTATTATAAACAAGGACTATCTTTTTTACAAGCATTATACTGTAACTTTTTGCATTGTATGTATATGGTATCGTAACAGTTAGATAGCGTGTTACATTTATGGATATCCGGACGCCAGGTAAGAGAAGCTAGCTGTTTTTGAAAAGCTTTGCAATGAAAACGATAAGGAACAGTCCCAAAATACAAATGTACCTGCAAAAACATATTAATTTAAGGTTCTGCTAAGCATAAGCGTCTCAAGTTTTACGGGCTATTTAAAAGGAAAAAGCACATTAATGATCTTTCTTCTATTTCGGAATTGTGGAAAACTATCCTAAAATTATGCATTATTGTAGAGAAACTCTAGCAATTCCATTTATAACATAAATAGCATCATGACTATCATTCAGTACATTTCACCAACAACTAAATGAATATAATTCGCAAATTCATTTGCCGTTTCGCTACGCCTGGCAAAAAAATAATAGTTACGCATAGGATTATGATCTTTATAACCTCGGCATTCTACTGTATCTTCCTGTGAATCGTGGATTATATGGATGGATGTGAGCCCTTGTTTATTAGGCATTACCATACAAAATATATGCTGCCTGAAAACAAGCATATTTGTATTTTTATCCACAATAAATCCATCTTGTAAATATTCATTTTCTTGCAAATAAATTTTTTCTTCTGTTTGCAGTTCCCATTTAGAAGCTGTTATGTCTATCAATTTTTTTAAATAGGCGGTATTGGTAAATAGTTCATTCATAAGATCCATTATTTTTTCTTTCTCCCTGCTTGGTATCTATACAAATGATTCATATATGTATATACTAAATTTATACAGATTCAAATTTGTTCAATTTAAACAAAATAGTACAGCATTGCATAAATATCAATGATTAAATTGCTAATGGTATCCCGGCATATGTCCACTTAAATGGGTGTGCCGTAAAATTGTATTGTTCAATAAAGCGCAGGATGCTTGCTTCCAGCTCTTCTATTGACAGGTAGCTTTTCCGCTTCAGGAGCTTCCGGTTAATGATGCCAAACCATATCTCGATCTGGTTCATCCAGGAACTGTGTTTCGGAGTATAGACAAAGCAGATCCGGTGAGAAGGGTCATGCAGGAAGTCCGCCCGGCTTTCCATACTTTTAAGGATCCCTGTCTTCCCTTTTCCCCAGTTCCACGCCGGGGCACAAGATTCTGCCACAAAGCGGACAAGTTCTTCCGACTTATTGGTATTCAGGCTATCGCATATAAATATCCATGAGACTTGCGGGTCTGTCCCTGCTAATGCTTTCACGGCTTCCACAAAATCATCTTCTGTGCGCGCGGGGTTTAAATACGGCTTTTCCATACGGCCGGTTGCAACATCAAAGAACCCGATGAGGCTAGTCGTGCCGTGGCAGATGTACTCAAACTCCATTTTGGCGCACCGGCCGGGCAGCGGGAGTTTGTCAGGATATTTATGTTCCAGCGCCTGTACCCCGGTCATTTCATCCGTGGAAACAATGTGTGCACCTTCCCAGCTTTGCTCCTGGGCGCTCTGGTACAGACCGCAGATTTCGTTTACTTTCCGCGCAAAAGCTTCCGGGGATTCCATCTTTTCCGAAGAATGGAGCCAGTACCGGATTTTGTGGGGGTGTAAATCTGCCTCATTTTTAAAAAACGGCTGACAGATTTCGCAGAAATCTGTTCAGCGATCCCCTGCTTTTTAATTTCTCCCGCTAACAGCGGAAGGCTCCACTGGCTTACTTCGTACCCCAAATCATCTGGGTTACTGCAGGCAAGGTCAATAATCCGCATGATCTGATTCGGTGTAAACACAGAAGGTGAACCGGGGCGCTTTTTATCGGACAGGACTGCCCGTATCTCATCTTCAAGCTTTTCCGGGGCGTTCGCTTCAATCTTCCGCAGGGCTAGGAGCGCCGCGAGGAACCGGCTGTGCCAGGCGGCAGCATTATTATAGTGAAGCCCGACCCGTGGTGCAATATTCTGATTGAGTTCCCCCTGTGACGCAAGCAGGACAATGCTAGCTCTTTTGACCAGTCCTGACGGAAGAGAGCGGCTTTTTGAAAAAGCAGATAATATGTTTTTCATGGCATCAGATAGAATTGGGATCGTATCAATTGTTTTCCTTCGCATAATAGCCCATCCATTCTTTAGTGATAGAATTATTATGCACCGACAACAATAAAAAAGCAACATTTACTAGAGCGTATTTGAAAAATCAAAAATACAAAATTTTATATCTGTAGTTTATGAAAATCATGCTACAAAAATAAGATTTTTCGTCTTATTATGCATATTTTAACTTGAACAGAAACATAATTTTGCAGTTCATTTAATAATCTTCAGCACATTGTTGAATTACGGGGAATTTTCAAACACGCTCTAGTTCTACAATTAATAAGGGTAACCAAATATGTTAAAAATAAAGCCAAATATTATCGGTCTTAGAAATTTTAGGTTGCATTGTATAGCCAAAATATGCAATTTTATCAATATGGTAATAAACTGATAATCCTCCAAATACTTCTTTAGCTGACTGTCCCGGACGTAAAGAGCCAACTACTCTTTGTGTTGCATGTTCTTTATGAAGTCCAGTAGAAGTTGTGTAATATACGTTTCGAACAATAATAACATTTTGAGCCACTGTATTTTGTGTTGAAACATTTTCGATTTCTGCAGTATGATTACCAAATAGATCTGTATAAGTTAATGTTAAGTGCAAATATGGTGTAATTGTTATCGTGTTAAATAAATCTACTGAATTAACCTCAAGAATATCATGAATTTCTTCTTGCGTTAAAAAATTCGTAGAAATTTCTTCCTTATTATTAAAATTATTAAAAGTCTCACTTCTAGCAGAAGCAAATACATTGACATTACTATTTAACAAAAAGCAAATTGTCAAGCAAAAACACAGCAACTTTATAAACTTTTTTTCATTTTAATCTCCATTCCGCCGCCTTCGTCTGGCGGCACAAATAGTAATGAAAGTGTTCCAACTCTCTACGTTGTGCTATAAAATAGTTTGCAAAAAGCTATACTACAAAGCACAAGAGGAGGAGCTGTAATAACTTTCTTCGTTTTAGACAGCATGTTAATCAGTGTAAGTTCTGCCTTTTCAAGCACAAATAAGCGGCTCCACGAGACCGTACACTAAGAATTGTTTAAGCGCCTTAGTTTAATTGTGTGGCAGTTCATTCTAAATTGTACCCCTTGTCAAGGACATTTTGAATTTGTGTAGTGCCCGATCTTCGGACATCTACTGCACACAATCCATACCCCATGCTATGGACAAGACATTACGTGCGGTTACCGCTTTGCCTTGGCGCATTGGAAAAATCCAATCCGCTCTTAGGACGCCCTTTGAAAAGGGTGCCCCGCCGCTCAGGCATCCCTGGCCTAAACTTTTACTCCGGGCTCTGCCCGAACCTGCCCTCGCCAGAGGCAGGAAAAAGGAAATAATCATTTTTCCTTATAAAAGGTTAATCCGTGAACCTTATGTCAAGGGACTTTCGCGGCATATCCTCACCCGGCAAAA
>CANDMV010000151.1 GCA_947385875.1 uncultured Eubacterium sp.
GCCCGAAAATACGGGCTATACCGACATATAAGAACTTCTAAAGAGATAATCTAATTTTACCAATAATTTTAAATAAAAATAAAACAAATTTGTATGATATTACGTCTGAGCAAATCAAAATAAATGATAAAATTTTTGTAGACAAAGATTATGCAAAAGAATTTAGAGAGTTATTAATAAAATATCAAGGAAAACACAGCTTTTTGTCAATCATATTATTTGAAATAGAAGAAAAAGCTGAGGGATATGTTGAGAATAAGATCAGCGATAAACTGTATGATGTGTTAGGTGCATTTCTGACGATGTCTATAAAGGTTAAAGCAGGAAATAAAGGAGAACGAGGAAAAATAGGCATTTCACATGAAATACTTGGAAAGTTGGAAAAGGGAGAAATAGCTTCATCGGAAGAAAGCGAATTAAACAAAGCGGAAGAAATGATGAATGAATTTTTTACTTTAGTATATTCTGATATTAAAGAAGCGTATTATAAAAAAGAATACAAAGGAGATAGAATAGAATATGAACTAATGTTTAAGAAACTTATATATGGTAAAGCTGTGGATATTGGAATTGAGTATGAATCCACTGGTACGCTGCATTTGTTAGACTTACTGCCATATCTTTTGATGGGAATTGAAGGCAGGACAGTTGTTATAGATGAATTAGATACTGGAATACATGATTTACTGGTTAATAATATTTTGTGTAATGTATTGGATTCTATGAAAGGACAATTAATCATTACGACACATAACACAACATTATTAGAAACGGATCTTGATCCGGCATATATTTACACTTTCGTGGTTGATTCGGATGCAAATAAAAAATTAACGCCAATTATGTCATATGAAGACAGGGCTCATCCAAATTTGAATTACAGAAATAGATATTTAAAAGGAATGTATGGCGGAATACCAATCAGCAGGGATATTAATTTTGATGAATTAGAATGTTTCAAAAACACTGGGCATATGAATATATAGTCCCTATTTATAATTCACCAGATTTAGAAACAATTTTAACAAAGGCGGGTATAAAGTTCGAGAAAAAAGGAGTAAAAAGAAAAGCGGAATATATTAAGATATTTCCAACTGATAAAAAATATTCAAATCGAGAAGGTGTTGAATTAAAATCTTTTGCGGAAAATTTGTCGAAGATTCAGGAGACTAATTTACATAATTCTATATATGATTGCTTAACAGCAGATTCAAATTAATTGAATTTTACTACCCATCTTCATTTTTTTGTGTATAATATAGATAAATAAAATAGTTCTAGAGCGTGTTTGAAAAATGCTTTCTGCGAGATGTACCCACAGGGCATGATATGCTTCACACTTTGTGGAGAATTTATCCCAAATTTATGAGGCATAGCGGGCTATGTTGATTAAATTTGGGATGAATTCTCCGCAAAGTGGGGAGTGCAGATCGCAGGAATGATTTTTCAAACACGCTCTAGGCAGAATACAGCAGAAGCCAGATGCTTTACAAGGAAAGCAATACAGCGACGGCACAGAAAAACAGGATGGGAGGACAGAAGTTATGAATATTACAATCACAGGAAATCTAGGCAGCGGAAAGACAAGCGTATGCAGGGAGCTTAAAAAATACGGATTCACAATTATTTCAGCAGGTGACATTTTCCGGGATATTGCAGCGGAAAAAGGAATGACCGTGATCGAGTTAAATGAAGCGGCAAAAAATGACCGCAGCATCGATGATCTGCTTGATAGCCGCAGCACCGAGCTTGGAAAGAAGATGGACCACACGGTGTTTGATTCCCGTCTGGCATGGCATTTTGTGGAAAAAAGCTTTAAAGTGTTTCTGTTAGTAGATGTGCAGGAAGCCGCAAGACGCGTGTTTGAAGGGGATAACCGCAGCGCAGAAGCATATCAGAATATCGAAGAGGCAAGAGCGGGACTGGAAGAGAGGGCGAAGCTGGAGCAGGCCAGATTTGCAGATTTATATCAGCTGGATTATTATGACAGCAGTAATTATGACCTGATTATTGAGAGCAGCAGTGCCGCGCCAGATCAAATCGCACAGGAGATTAAACGGAGCTTTGAGCTGTATCAGGCGAATCCGTACACCACGAAAGTCGAGCTGAATTTAAGGAGCCTGTTTCCTACAAAGCATTATCAGGAGCTGAATAAGGAACAGCTGAAAAGCTGCCGCCAGACCGAGCAGGAAAAGAATCCGTCATTATGTGCTCTGGAGGCGTTAAGCGTTACTATGAAAAATGGATATAACTACCTGCTGAGCGGACATCATACTGCATTTGCAGCAATATCAGCTGGCAAAGCCTTTGGAGAGGTAAAAAGAATCTGTATGGATCCCGTTTCTTTGAATAAGATCATACCGTTAACGAAAGAGGACATTATGGAGTTTGAGCAGACAGGAAATTTTCAGTATCCGGTCAGCCCGGCTGTTATGCCTGAAAAATCCGGCTATATGATAGATTTTACAAAACTTACAAATTAATATTACATCTATATATGATGTTTGTCTTAAAATATGATGATTGAAAAATGCTCTAATTTTTCATTCATATATAAGATTTGAATTTAACCACATTCACTGCTATAGGATGATTCTTTGAAGACTGTCTCGCGGTAAGGTTCTGCTGACGGAATTATAAAAAATGACATTGGCAGTGAATGAATTTTTAAAAATAGTGTTAGAGAAATTATGGAAAATATCAGGTCCTTGGAGATGATTATGTGGATAATCTGACAAAAGAACAGCGTCATAAAAATATGAAAAACATCAAGTCCCATGATACAAAAATAGAATTGATGCTGAGAAAAGAATTATGGGCAAGAGGATACCGTTATCGGAAAAACTATACTAAGCTGCCCGGAGTGCCGGACATAGTATTTACGCAGTACAAAATCGCGGTCTTCTGCGATGGAGAATTTTTTCATGGCAAAGACTGGGAGGTGTTAAGGCCGCATCTGCAGGCAGGGCAGAATCCGGAATACTGGACGAAGAAAATATCCAGAAATATTGAGCGTGACCAAGAGGTAAATCAAATGCTGCTGTATGAGGGATGGACGGTCATACGTTTTTGGGGTAAGGATATTTTAAAGCATTGTGATGACTGCATAAAGGTGATTGAAGAGTGTATTTTTGATCTGAGAATGCAGGATGTACAGCTGGAAGATGGATATGAACATTTGTTAGAATAACATCGGCAGGAAATTATGGTACTGGGAGGTTTTGTTTGATTGTACCAGTCTGTATAACAATGGAAAAAGCGGTTAAGATGATAACATAAAATATATGATTATCATCACAGGGGGAATAAAAATGAAAGCTTTTTTCCATAAACACCAGTATCTATTGGAAACTTTTTTTCTGATTATTTTATTAACAGGCGGATTCATATGGAAAGCCCAGGAATACAGACAGCAGCAGGTACAGCAGGAAATTTCAGAAAAGATTCTGCGTTTTCATGTACGGGCCAACAGTGACAGCAGCGCAGACCAGACCCTGAAGCTCAAAGTACGTGATGCCGTAGGAGCTTATATGCAGGACAAGCTTGCGGATGTGGCGAATCTGGATGAATGTACAAGCATTGTAAGCCGTGAGCTGCCGGAGGTAATCCATACAGCCGAGCAGGTGATTTCGCAGGAGGGCTATGATTATCCAGTCTCTGCCAGGGTAGAAAAGGTAGAATTTCCAGTGAAAACGTATGGCGGATATACATTTCCGGCAGGAGATTATCAGGCATTAAATGTCATCATCGGTGAAGGAAGAGGGCAGAACTGGTGGTGTGTGATGTATCCGAATATGTGTTTTCACGGCGCTGTCTATGAGGTCGTAGATGAAGATGCTAAGCGGTCATTACAGCAGGTATTGTCTGAGGATGAATATGATGCGGTGTTAAAGAGCGGACAGTATCAGATAAGATTTAAATATTTAGATATATTAAATAAACTACTAAAAAAGAACAAATGATAAAGCGAAAGCTGTATCAGTGAATGAGAGGGCAGGGTTATGATACAGAACAGACAAACATGCAGTCTTATGAAGCCTGGTATCAGGGCTGATGCTTGGGAAAAAATATGATTCAGGCCAGGCAAAAACGCAGTCCCGCTATTTTAGCAGTCAGTTTTGGGACGACGAATGGTGACAGCTTAAGAACTGAAATAGAAGCAGTCGAGCAGGCAGTCGCCAGAAGATTTCCAGAATATGAGCTTCGCAGGGCATTTGCCAGTCAGGCTCTGATCGAACAGCTAAAAAAGACAAACAACCTGCAGGTCGATTCTATCAGAGAAGCGCTTGAAAAAGCAGTCGAAGATCGAATCGCTTTGTTAGCTGTTCAGCCTACATATTTTGTAAATGGGTATGAGTATGAAGCGTTAGAGAAAATGATACGGGAGTATGAGGATAGATTTGAGCGGATTGTGATTGGAGAACCTTTACTTAAAAGTGAAGAAGATTATAAGGCAGCAGCAGAGGCGGTCGCGGAAAAAGCATCTGCTTATGATGACGGCAGGACGGCAGTCTGCTTTATGGGACATGGAGTGCGTGGAAGAGCTGACAGCCACTGCGGCGGACGGGGAACTATAAAAAGTGCGGCAGTCCATAGTGGTGATGGTGTATCTGAATATGTAAAAGTACAGCAAAAATTAAGAAAGGCAGGATACACAAATTGTTATATTGGCACGATGCAGTCAGGGCTGTCAGTCGAAGATCTTTTAAAGACAATACGCTGTCGGGAATATCGGCGCATTGTATTAATTCCGTTTATGTTAACGGCAGGCAGGCACGCCAGGAGGGAGATGGCAGGCAGTCAGGAAGATTCATGGAAAAGCGTATTTGAGAGAGAAGGCTATGAGGTCTTGTGTGTGATTGAGGGATTGGGCAGGCTGAGAGGGATTCAGCAGATCTATGCTGCACACACGGAGGCTGCACTTCACAAAATATTTAAGGAATAAATAAGGCAGGTATTCTGTGGAAAATCAGCTAAGCACATAGAAATAAAGGTGATTGATTGCAGCACATTAAAAAATACGAAACAGTTTTGGAAAAACAGCCGCCTGACACATGAAATAAAGGTGACTGTCGTTTATTAAAATACAGAAAAAGCAAAAACAGAGCAGCGAAAGCAGTATATTCTGCTATGAAATACAGCACACAGAAAAGTGAATAAGATAGAAAGCGAGGAAACAAAATGAGACAGAGGTACTGGATCTGGTATCCGGGAGATTTTGAACTGTATTATGCGATGAAGCAAAATTTCAGCCGTGTAGAAAGAGGACTGGGCTGGCCGGCGTTTTGGAAAAGCGAAGGATTTCGGAATCGGGTTGTATTTCGAAGAACATATGAATTAAATGAAAAGACATCGTTTCAAGTATTTTCTAAGTCGATAGGATATTGTCTGGTCAAGAGCCAGAGCCGGAACGAAGTTTTTAATACATATGAAGCTGGGAATACAAATAAGGCTTCGAATATAAAAGAAGCCGCGAATACAAATGATATATCAAATACAAATGATATATCAAATACAAATGAGACTTCGAATCAGGTTGAAAAAAAATATCCGTTTGGGAAGCAGATAGAATGCGCGCCGGGCAAAGTAACGATCTCGGTTCATGCTGCCTTAATAGAGGCATTTCCCAGTATTTATATCGAAGGAGACATAATCTGTTCGGACGGCGGATGGGATGTGTCTGATTATGCATCCGGGCCGCAGGCAGCCGGATACTGCAAATACCTGACGCAGAGCAGCCAGAATCCATATGAATTAAATTACAGTGAGAAAGTGTACGAGCCTTCCTGCGTGGAAGATTTGGAACATGGAGTACTGTTTGAATTTGAGACAGAGCTGACAGCAGTCCTTCAGGCAGTCTATGCAGATGGGGTGTATCGCCCTGTTACGATTTTTTGTGGAGAGTCCAGAGAGGAAGCATTGGATCAGGAGTATTGCTACTATAGCTGGCAGCCGGATAAAACAGACGGGAAAACACCGCGCTGCGCACTTCGCTTTGCTTTTGTGCCAGATTGTTCTTCCAGTGAGATTTCTATTCGGGCGATACATCAATATATAGATATTCCGGTACGTGCAAAATTTCATTGTGATGATGAATTATGGAATCAGATCTGGTCAGTCGCAGAGCATACTTTCCGGCTGTGCAGCGGTATATTTTTTATCGACGGCGTAAAACGGGATAAATGGATCTGGTCAGGCGATGCCTATCAGAGCCTTTTTGTCAATCAGTATCTGATGGCAGACGCTGATATTAACCGAAGGACATTGCTGGCACTGCGCGGGAATGATCCAATAGAGACACATATTAATACGATCGTTGACTATTCCTTGTTCTGGATTCTGGGTGTAAAAGCTCATTATGATGCTTATAGAGATGTGGATTTTGTCCGGCAGGTATATCCGAAGATGAAGTCTTTGATGGAATTCTGCGCAGGACAGCTGGATGAACATGGCTTTTTGATCGGCCGAAAAGGAGACTGGATCTTTATCGACTGGGCGGATTTTGACAGGGAAGGGCCGCTGTGCGCAGAGCAGATGCTCTATCTTGCCAGTATCAGGGCAATGGCTCAGGTATCAAAGCTGTTAGGCGAGGAGACAGAAAGCTTTATCAAGCAGTATCAGGAGTTGGAGCATAAAATATTTGATTTCTATTGGGACAGCAGACAGGGGGCTTTTATAGATTCATTTACGTCCTGCAGGAAGCATGTGACACGCCATGCGAATATCTTTGCGATTGTGTTTGACCTTGTGCCGGAGGAAAGGAAAGCGGCGATTGTTAAAAATGTCCTGATGAATGCGAAAATCCCTCAGATTACAACACCATATTTTAAGTTTTACGAATTGGACGCGTTGTGCAGGATGGGGCTTCATAAAGAGGTTCTGTGTCAGATGAAAGATTACTGGGGAGGAATGCTTGCGCGCGGCGCCGTTACATTCTGGGAGGAATATGATCCGAATGTGCCAAAAGAAGAGCAGTACGATATGTATGGGGACAAGTTCGGCAAGAGCCTTTGTCATGCGTGGTCGGCAAGCCCGATTTATTTGCTGGCAAAATACTTTGTCGGACTGTCAGTTACAGAACCGGACAGCGGGCAGTACGAGATCAATCCTCATCTGGAGGAGTTTGGGAGTCTGGAATGTACGCTGCCGTGCGGCAGGGATGATCTTCATGTGAAGTGGGATGGCAGAGCTTATGAATGCCGCATTACGGCTCGTTCATAAAGTTGGTGCGCAGCCCGCCGGGTGAGGGGAGCCATCCGGTTATCCATAATGTTTACATCTTGCAAAATCACACCATTTGCGTTACAATATTTGAAATTCTGTTACTTTTCACACCCCAGCAAAGCGGCTGTGCTGTAAAAAGTAACAGCATCTGTGAAAAGTAACGAAATTCTTCTGCAATGAGTAAAGGGCAGCTCCTGAGATTTTGACAGGAGTATGTTTTAGGAGTTAGATATGTATATATATGATTCTTGCCGGTCAGCGATTAATGCTTGTATGGAGACAAGGACATTTGCAGTGGCCCATATGTATAAAGATGAAAAGACGATGGATTCTCATACCCATGACTGTTATGAAATATATTTCTCAATATCCGGCGGAAAGCAGTTTTTGATTGACGATCGTCTCTATGAGTTTCATAAGGGCGATATATTTTTTATTAACCAGTATGAAAGCCATTATCTGGTAAAAATAGACAAGCAGGTTCATGAGAGAATCGTGTTCTCCATACATCCGGAATATTTGAAGCTGCTTTCTACAAAAGAGACTGACTTAAGCAGATGTTTTACTTACCGGGATGAAGCGTTTGGCCATAAGGTTACATTATGCGATGATGAACAGAAACGATTTTTATATTATATCAACAGACTGTCAGACAGATATGATTTTGGCCAGGAGCTGATGGACCGGGCGGTGTTTATTGAAATCATTACGTTTTTGAATGGTATATTTGCACTTCGCTGTCAGCAGAAATCAGATCCATCCAAAAAGAAAAATACAGCCAGTACTGGGACACACGCGAAATTGATGAATGAGCTTTGCTCTTATGTCAGCCAGCATCTTACCGAAGATTTGAGCATTTCCGCGCTGGCAGCACAGTTTTATATGAGCGGGCCTTACTTATGCAAAATATTTAAAGAAGAAACCGGAACTACGATCAACCGTTATGTTACAATGAAGCGAATCGTATACGCAAAAAAGCTTTTGATGGAAGGATTCTCGGTTACTGATACGTGCGAGCTGTGCGGTTTTAAAGATTACAGTAATTTTTTGCGTTCTTTTACAAAAACAGTCGGGGTTTCGCCAAAAAAATACACATCTTATATACATTAGAGTTGAAAAGGAGGTGTATTGAATGAAAACATTTCAATTACTAATTGATAAAATAATTATTCAATTAGGCTATGAATCTTCCAGTAATTTTTCAGGTCTAATCAATTTCAAAACGCCCCTCTATTTCCACAGTCTAAAAGAATATGAAAAGAAGCCCAAAAAGCACCACAAAAACAGGGAATAAAAAGAACGCCGAGAGCGTGCAAAAACATAGTGTTTATGCGGCTTCCCGGCGTTTTTCAATTCTTCAGCCGACCTGAAATCAGCTTGCAGGGGAGAGAAAATTCTACTATTTATATAATATTTCAAGCGTAATATTTTCATAATATTTAAGAAATCATATAGCAGGGGCTTTTATCTGCAATACTTTTAGAATAGGTTAAGATCTGCAACATTTTTAGTAATATTTGGCTAGTAATTAGTCATTATTTAAGATAATATGGGATTATGCACAACAAAGCCCGGCAAAATTAGTGCAAAATCAGGAAATATGTTGGATCTACAGAAAGGAGAGTGGTAGAATGCTGCTCTGTATCAGGGTAATTGACGCAGAAGGAAATACCGTAGCGATTGCGCGTGGAGAAGAGGAAGTAAGCCTCGTCCTTTCCAGGGAGTATGCGCAGGGAGATATGATCTATCTGGAAACATCTGAAAAAGAATCGCACGTATGGCTTCAGCTTGACGATGCGATGGGGCAATCTCTTGTGCTTATGAAAAAGTTTATTGCATACAAGATACCGTTTGGTAAAGACAAAAGATGCCTTTCTCCAAAAGCTTTTTCCGGGAGCAGGCATCTGCTTCATGTAAGAAAAGCAAAAAAGTATGAGCTGGCGGCATATAGGAATCTTGCTGTGAATGTATATGATCATGACCAAAATACGTTCTGTTTTCCTCATGCATCTACGAATGCAGGATCAGACGGCGTATTCGGCGCAAGGAACGCGATTGACGGAGTAACGGTTAACTGCTGTCATGGAGAGTGGCCGTATGCTTCATGGGGGATTAATAAGAATCCGGACGCGAAATTAAAGCTGGATTTTGGACGCAGTGTTGCGATCGACCGAGTGATTATGTATATCCGGGCAGACTTTCCGCACGATAACTGGTGGCAGGAAGTGACGGTTACATGTTCAGATGGTGATGAGATGAAATGGAACCTGAAGAAAACAGACAAGGGACAGGAATTTGAGTTTGAAACAAGGACGGTAAGCTGGCTAGAGATTTCAAATCTGTCTGTTGCTGAGGAGGAATCACCGTTTCCGGCATTATCGCAGATCGAAGTCTATGGGGTGGACGTTAATGCTTGAAAATAGCATAAGATTTGCAATATTTTCTGAAAAATATGACATAAAATGGATGGTTATTTGTGATAGACTATTAGATATAGCAGAAATCCCTTACGGGGTATAGACCTGCCGTGTATGCGGACAGGCCGGGCTGTATAATGTAGAAAATTGTTACAGTTAAGGCCGAAGGATGACTGTAACACAAAATTAGGAGGGAAAAGAACGTATGGTAGATTTTAGTTTAAAAGGAAAAGTAGCACTGATAACAGGAGCATCTTACGGGATCGGTTTTTCAATCGCGAGCGCGATGGCTCAGGCCGGAGCCGAAATCGTGTTTAATGACATCAAGCAGGAACTGGTTGATAAGGGACTGGCTGCTTATGAAGAGGCCGGCATCAAGGCACATGGTTATGTGTGTGATGTTACAAATGAAGAACAGGTCGGTGAATTCGTAGAGCAGGTAAAAAAAGATGTCGGTCATATTAACATCTTAGTTAACAATGCAGGAATTATCAAGCGTATTCCAATGTGCGAGATGACGGCAGCTGAGTTTAGACAGGTAATCGATATTGACTTAAACGGGCCGTTTATCATGTCAAAGGCAGTGATTCCAGACATGATCGAACAGGGCGGCGGTAAGATTATCAATATCTGTTCGATGATGAGCGAGCTGGGACGTGAGACGGTTTCCGCTTATGCGGCAGCCAAAGGCGGATTAAAGATGCTGACGAAAAATATAGCCAGCGAATATGGTGAATATAACATCCAGTGTAACGGAATCGGACCTGGCTATATCGCGACACCGCAGACAGCTCCGCTGCGTGAAATCCAGCCGGACGGCAGCAGACATCCGTTTGACCAGTTTATTCTGGCAAAGACGCCGGCAGCACGGTGGGGAGAGGCAGCAGACCTTGCAGGCCCGGCAGTATTTTTGGCATCATCGGCTTCTGATTTTGTAAACGGACATATTTTATATGTGGACGGCGGTATTTTGGCTTACATTGGAAAGCAGCCGCAATAAAACAGCTGGTATTGTACGGAGCAAAGAAGGTATAAAAAACAGCCAGTATTGTACGGAGCAAAGAAGGTAAGAAAAAACAGCCGGTATTGTGCAGAGTCAGGAAGGTGTGCAGGCAGCTGGTATTGTGCGGATGGAAGAACGCACAGCAATGGAGAAGGTAGAACAGAGAAGATCGGAGAATGGGGAATAAAGAACACAGAAGGGAGTATTATGAGAATCGCATTAATCAATGAGAACAGCCAGGCAGGGAAAAATCAGATCATTTTCAATGCTTTGGAAAAAGTAGTAGTACCGATGGGACATGTAGTTGACAACTACGGGATGTATACAGCAGAAGACAAGGCACAGCTGACTTATGTTCAGGTAGGAATTCTTGGAGCAGTTCTGTTAAACAGCGGCGCGGCA
Organism: uncultured Eubacterium sp.; assembly: GCA_947385875.1. Lineage (GTDB taxonomy): Bacteria > Bacillota > Clostridia > Lachnospirales > Lachnospiraceae > Eubacterium_J. The sequence continues at coordinate 11,047 of CANDMV010000151.1, forward strand.
GATTATGTCATTACCGGCTGCGGCACCGGCGAAGGGGCGATGCTGGCAATGAATAGTTTTCCAAAGGTGCTCTGCGGCCATGTAGAAGACCCTGTGGACGCGTATACATTCGCACATGTCAATGACGGAAATGCTATAGCACTGCCGTTTGCAAAAGGCTTCGGCTGGGGAGCAGAATTAAACTTGGAATATATTTTTGAAAAGCTGTTCGGGTTTGGGCATGGAAATGGGTATCCGCCAGAACGTGTAGAACCGGAGCAGAGAAATAAGAAGATTTTGGACGCAGTGCGCGAAAAAACAATGCGCCCGATTCTGGACTGCTTAAAAGATTTGGATCAGGAACTGGTAAAAGGAGCTGTTGCAGGGGAGAAGTTCGAAGAACTGTTTTTTAAAAACTGTAAGGATGATGCCGTAGCAGAATATATCAAAGGGCTGCGGTAAAGGTATATCAGCTGAATTGCAGGGGTGAAGCTTCAGCAGAATATATCTGGTAAAGGTACGTTAGCTGTAATTGTAAGGATGAAGCTGTAGCAAGGAGACATCAGGCCGTGTCTGTGGAATGAAAAGATTCTGCAGATACGGCTTTTTTGTGTTAACAATATGCACAAAAACACATCTGTTTTTTTGTGAAGAGTTATGATTGAATTTGATGGAAAATTGTGATATTTTCTATTTATATCCAAAAACAATCAAAAACGGTCATAAACAATCAAGGCAATTCGGAGGAAAGGCATATGCTGCTAGAAAAAAGGTTAGAAGAGATTATAAAGCTGGTAGAAAAAAAAGGCAGTGTTACTGTACAGGAGCTGACGGAGCATCTTCAGGCTTCAGAGTCCACGATCCGCAGGGATTTAAGAGATCGGAAGAGCACACGTCTGAACTCCAGTCACTAATACAGATCT